>JAHEFC010000025.1:6985-17224 GCA_024640385.1 Sphingobacteriales bacterium | reverse complement strand
CGATTTACATGGTAAAAAGGAGGGGCCCGTTGTGGGCGTGATTGCTTCAGTGACTCGTGATTCACTGCTGACAGCCAATGGCATCTCGGTAATAGAAGAATCTGTCAATAATACTTTTTCACCCCGCAGGGTAACCGAAGACCAGTTCAGGGAGAACCTGAAAAAGATACGCTCGGCAAAAGTGAAAGTAGCTGCGGCAAATGTTTTCTTCCCCGGTGAGATCAAACTCGTTGGGCCTGCAGTGGATGAAAAAATAGTGCTTGGTTATGCTGATACTGTAATGAGAAGATGCAAGGAAGCCGGTGTGAAGATCATTGTATTAGGAAGTGGCGGGTCCAGGAAACTGCCGGATGGATACGATTCTGTAAAAGCTTCCAAAGAGTTCATCTCCCTGGTCAGGAAAATGGCTAAGGTGGCTAAGAAATATGACCGGATCATAGCCATTGAAAACCTGAATCATACAGAAACGAATTTCGTTCTCACCCTGGCCGAGGCTATTAAATATGTAAAGGCGGTGAATCACCCCAACTTCAGGCTGACGGCGGATATCTATCATATGCTGATGGAAAATGAACCCGGTAGCGTTATCGAACAGGCCAAAGGTCTGCTGGTTCATGCGCATATTGCGGAAAAAGAGGAGAGGGCCTGCCCCGGAAAAAGAGGAGTGGACTTCACGCCGTATTTTTCTGCGATGAAAAAGATAGGTTATACAGGCAAGATCATGATGGAGTGCCGGTTTACGGACTTCGATAAACAGGTAGGGCCGGCTAAAATTTACCTTGATGAGCAACTCACTAAAGTTAGAGAGTCAGAATGACGGAGAGGCAGAGAGTCAGAATTCTCTTTCTTTGCCTCTCTGCCTCTCCGCCTCTCTGGCTCTCTTAAATGATCCCTGCCAACTCCAGGGATCTTTTTTTCAGTTTTCTTGTATCAATGTCTTCCACAACCGGATCCGGGTAAAGGATCAGGGAAACATTGTTCTCCTTCCACCAGCTGTTTTCCCTCAGTTCAGAGAATGGTAATAGTCCTACCAGGTATTTCCTGTCTTCATCTGCATGCCATTCATCGATGGATTCGAATTTTTCACGGGGAATATGTTTCCAGTCGTTAAAACTCACATACACCTTTATATGAAAATCATTGCTCAGTACATTGGGTTTATGATGGTAAAGTTTCTTGTATTCGTATTTATATTGGTAGCGTAATGCAGATATATCACTCAATACGGCAGAAGCCGTTGGGAAGCTGCCTGCACCTTTACCATAGAAAAATTGCTTGTCGGCAAATCCGCTTTCGATCACAACGCCATTGTATTCATTCTTGACAAATGCGAGGTGGTCATCCTGCTTTACAAACTGGGGCATTACAAAAGCGGCAACTCCGCCGTTCTTCAGTTTTTGTGCCTGGGCTACCAGCTTGATGGAAAAATGTTTTTCTTCAGCAACTACTGCATCCTGCAACTGGATGTTCTGTATCCCGGTGAAACTGATATTGGTGGGTGCAGTAACGATCCCGTAGGCATGATTCAACAAAAGTGTCCATTTGTTCAGCGCATCCCATCCTTCTACGTCCAGGGCCGGATCAGCTTCTGCGAAACCTAATTGTTGTGCAAGCAACAGGGCGCTTTTGAAGTCCAGCTTGTCTTCAAACATTTTGGTGAGAATGAAATTGGTAGAGCCATTCACTATGGCCTTGATTCCATGCAGCAGGTCATTGTCGTAGTATTCCTCAAGATTCCTGATCACGGGGATCGATGCACAGGCTGAGGATTCGTAGAGTAGCGACCGGCCTGTTTCTTCCTGCAATTTTAATAACTGGGGCAGGTGTTCAGCCAGCATTTTCTTGCTCGCGCTGACCACGTCTTTCCCATTCTTCAAAGCGGTTGAAACAATATAATAGGCGGGTTCGGTTTCATTGATCACTTCCACCACCACGTTGATCTCAGGATCGTTCAGGATCTCGTCCCTGTCAGTGGTAAATAAGGTGTCGGGAGCATTTCTTTTTTTCCCCGGATCTTTGATACATACTTTCTTGATCTCTGCACTGAGTGATGAGGTCTGTTGAAGAACTTTATATAATCCTTCCCCCACAACACCAAATCCAAATAATCCGATCGTCAGTTTCTTGTGTGCATCCATTTCAAATTCAAAATTAAAAAGTAAAAAGTCAAAAACAACGTCAATTGATTTTGACTTTTGGTTTTTGACTTTCGACCTGGTTGATAAAATCTGTTATTAATTTTTCAATTTTTTCGTATTCAAGAAGGAAACCATCATGCCCATACAAAGAATCTATAGAAACAAATTTTGCACCCGGAACATTGGCTGCAATAAATTCCTGCTCCTGCAGGGGATATAATACATCCGATTCAACACCGATCGAGAGTGTAAAAGATTTAATTGAACTGAGTGCTTTGGCCACACCTCCTCTTCCTCTTCCCAGGTTATGCGAATCCATACCTTTAGAAAGCACATAGTAACTGAAAGCATTGAACCGCCTGGCCAGTTTCAATCCCTGGTAGCGTTGATAGCTTTCGCTTTTGAAGTTTTCCAGCCCTTCATCATCCTGCTGTGTGGCTTCGTATGTTTTGTAGTGCCTGTAACTGATCAGCGCCATAGATCTCGCCACTTCCATTCCTTTCAGACCGGCTTCGGGATCATTGTTTGGCCAGGTTGAATCAGTTTCAATACACATTCTTTGAGATGCATTGAAAGCCCTGCCCCAAGCAGAGTGTTCAGCATTGGTAGCTATCGGAACAATAAACTCAAACAGGTCAGGATTTTCAACCGCCCATTCCAGGAGTTGTTGTCCGCCCATAGAACCTCCGATACCGAGATAGATCTTTTCTATTCCGAGTTCCTTTCTTAAGGGATCGTAGGCCCTTATCATATCCCTTGGCGTGAAAAAAGGGAACTCGTGATACCAGGGTTGCCCGGTGACCGGATTCTCGGAAAGTGGTCCGGTACTGCCATAGCAACTGCCAGGCATGTTCACACAGATGATGAAATATTTAGTGGGATCGAATAGTTTTCCTTCTCCTACCAGCCCTGGCCACCATTCGGCCGGATCGCTGTTGGCAGTGAGTGCATGGAATACCCAAACCACATTATTTTCTGCGGGGTTGAATTTGCCCAATGTTGTATAAGCCAGGCTGTAGCCGGGAATGGTTATTCCCGACTCCAGCCTGAACGGATTATCTGTCTGAAATATTCTTTTCTCAGTTAAGTGCATATTGATTGGCAGAGATCTTTTGGAATGCCTGTTCGAAATCAGCTTTGATATCGTCGATATGTTCAATGCCTACGCTGACCCTTACCATATCAGGCAGTACACCTGCTGCTTTTTGTTCCTCTTCCGCAAGTTGTTCGTGAGTGGTTGTGGCGGGATGTATGACCAGGGTTTTGGCATCGCCCACATTAGCCAGGTGGGAAGCCAGCTTGAGTTCATTGATGAACTGTGCTGCTTTTTCTTTACCACCTTTGACGCCGAACTGGAGTACTCCACCGCCATTGCCTTTGAGATATTTCTGGGCCAGTGCATGGTAAGGACTTCCTTCCAGCCCCGGATACCATACATAAGCCACCTGGGGATGGGATTCAAGCCATTTGGCCAGCGCAAGTGCATTATCCGCATGGCGCTGCACGCGCAAAGAGAGCGTTTCCAGGCCTTGTAAAAGCAGGAATGAATTGAAAGGACTCTGTGCAGATCCGAAATCACGAAGGCCTTCTACACGGGCCCTGATGATAAAGGCGATATTTGGAAGACCCAGTGGGTTTCCCTCTCCGAAAATATCCCAGAATTTCAGGCCATGATAGCCTTCTGAAGGTTCCGTGAATTGCGGGAATTTGCCGTTGGCCCAATTGTAATTACCTCCGTCTATGATCACGCCACCGATGGAGGTGCCATGGCCTCCGATCCATTTGGTGGCTGATTCCACAACTATGTTAGCGCCCCATTCCAGTGGCTTGCAGAGATAACCGCCGGCCCCGAAAGTATTGTCAACGATCAGCGGCAGGTCGTATTCCCTTGCCAGTGCTGCAAATTTTTCAAAGTCAGGTATATTAAGCCTTGGATTACCGATGGTTTCCAGGTAGATGGCCTTCGTGTTCTTATCGATCAGTGGTACAAAGCTTTCCACATCGTCGCCGTTGCCGAATCTAACGTCAACGCCTAAGCGCTTGAATGCCACTTTGAACTGGTTATAGGTACCACCGTAGAGGAATGAGGTGGATACGAAATTATCACCGGCCTGGAGGATATTATTGAGCGCCAGGAATTGTGCAGCCTGGCCTGAACCGGTTGCGAGAGCTGCCACACCGCCCTCGAGTGCCGCCATTCTTTTTTCAAACACATCCGTGGTAGGGTTCATGATACGGGTATAGATATTTCCAAACGCCCGCAGGCCGAACAGGTTGGCCGCGTGTTCCGAATTATCGAAACCATATGAAGTGGTCTGGTAAATAGGAACCGCCCTGGACTTGGTTGTGGGGTCGATCTCCTGGCCCGCATGCAGCTGCAGTGTCTCAAAATGAAGATTGCTCATTTCAGTATGTTTTTTAGATGGATAATAGCCTTTCGGCATTTTTCCAGATCCAGGCAAGATCTCCAGAAAGAGAAAAAAAAGCCCTCCTGAGTCAGAGAGCATTGCAAATGATTAGACAAAGCTATATTCTGACTTATCGGTCCCGTATTAACGGGATGGCAGTGACACCTTATCGTAAAAAATGCGACAGGTTGTCAAGGCTTCATCGGGCCATTTCCCTCAGCCTTTCTGGATAATCAATTAAAGAACTGGACGGCGAAGATAAGAAAATGTGAGAAATGTGAGAAATGTGATAAATGTGAATAATGAAATGAGACAAATGTGACAATTATCGGATCAGCAGAACTTTAGCCTCCCCCAAATGGTTAATTTTGAACTATGAGTCATGACGTGATTGAAGTACTGGGGGCAAGAGTACATAACCTCAGGAACATTGATATTTCCATTCCCAAGAACAAATTGGTGGTGATCACAGGGATCAGCGGCAGCGGGAAATCGTCGCTTGCTTTCGACACGATATATGCCGAAGGCCAGCGCAGGTATATGGAGACCTTTGGCGCTTATGCCCGTCAGTTCATTGGTGATATGGAAAGGCCTGATGTTGACCGGATTACGGGACTTTCACCCGTTATTTCCATTGAACAGAAAACCACCAATAAAAATCCGCGGTCAACCGTGGGAACCGTTACCGAAGTGTACGATTTCATTCGGCTGCTGTTTGCACGTACCGGGGAGGCCTATTCATATAACACGGGAAAAAAGATGATCAAATTCTCGGAGGAGGAGATCATCGGCAATATTTTCAAGAGATTTTCAGGCAAAAAAATATCCATTCTGGCGCCCTTGGTCAGGGGCCGTAAAGGGCATTACCGTGAATTGTTCGAAGAAACGAGGAAGAAGGGTTTTCTGAAAGTCCGAGTAGACGGTGAGATCAAAGACCTGGTGCCAAAGATGCAGGTTGACCGTTATAAAGTGCACGATATCGAGGTGGTAATAGACCGTATGGTGGCAACCAATGAATTCAGGCTCCGGATCAGCCAGAGCGTACAACAGGCATTGAAAATGGGTAAAGACCTGATGTTTGTGCAGGTTCACGATGACAAGAAAGGCCAGGACCAGGTCGCCTCTTATAGTCGCCAGCTGATGTGTGAAGACACGGGCCTTTCCTATGAAGAGCCCTCGCCGAATAGTTTTTCTTTCAATTCTCCTTATGGGGCATGCCCGGTCTGCAAAGGCCTTGGACAGGTCTACCAGGTGGATATGGATGCGGTTATCCCAGACCGTGAGTTAAGCATTTCGGAAGGGGGGATACTTCCTTTAGGGGAGGCCAGGGATGCCTACATATTCAAGCAGGTTGAACAATTGGCAAAGAAAAATAAGATCAGCCTGAAAGAGCCCATAAAGAAACTCACATCGAAAGCCCTGAATCTGATCCTTTTCGGTTCTGAAGACGCCACGGTGGAAGTGGACATGGGTTATGAAGATGATGCCACTGTTTACGAAACAGAATTCGAGGGTGTGGTTAACATGGTGAAAAGGTGGTTCCTGGGCAGCAGCAGTGATGCCATCAGGGACTGGGCCGAAAAATTCATGACATTGAAAACCTGTTCATCATGCAATGGAGCGAGGTTGAAAAAAGAAAGTCTCTGGTTCAGGATCGATGGGATGAATATTGCAGAAATGTCGGAGCTTAACCTGGACCAGCTCGCAGAAAGGTTCGGTGGCATGGATGAAAGGCTGAGTAACAAACAACAGGCAATAGCGCGTGATATCCTGAAAGAGATCAGGGAGAGGTTGCAGTTTTTACTGGATGTGGGCCTCAATTATCTTACACTGAACAGGCCTACCAGAACGCTGAGTGGGGGAGAGTCGCAGCGGATCAGGCTTGCAACCCAGATCGGTTCACAATTGCAGGGCATCACTTATATTCTTGACGAACCTTCCATAGGCCTTCACCAGCGGGATAACATGCGGCTGATCCATGCCCTGCAGAACCTGAGAAATATCGGCAATAGCGTACTGGTTGTTGAGCACGACAAGGATATCATGCTGGCGTCTGATCATCTTATTGATATTGGGCCACGTGCGGGCAAACACGGGGGCAGGGTAGTGGTGCAGGGTACCCCTTCGGAAGTAATGGATTCTGAATCCGAGACCGCGATGTATCTCCAGGGGAAGAAAAAAATCCCGGTTCCTGCTGAACGGAGAAAAGGAAACGGCAACAAACTCGAATTAAAAGGGGCTGACGGAAACAACCTGAAGAAAGTCAATCTTTCTATCCCCCTGGGAACCTTTGTGGTGGTGAGCGGTGTGAGCGGCAGCGGAAAGTCAACGCTGATCAATGAAACATTGTATCCGGTGCTCAGCAGGCACTGTTACAATTCGAGGGTTAGCCCGCTTGCCTATAGTTCAGTGAAAGGGCTGGAAAATATTGATAAGGTGATCGAAATTGATCAGTCACCCATTGGCAGAACACCAAGGAGTAATCCTGCCACCTATTGTGGCTTTTTCACCGAGATCAGAACACTGTTTGCTGCCGTTCCCGAGGCAAAGATCCGCGGATATAATGCAGGCCGGTTTTCGTTCAACGTAAAAACAGGACGTTGTGATGTTTGCGAAGGCGGAGGTATGCGGGTGATTGAAATGAATTTCCTGCCGGATGTATATGTGCCCTGCGAAAAATGTAATGGCAAAAGATATAACCGGGAGACGCTTGAAATAAGATACAAGGGTAAATCCATTAGTGATGTGCTGGATATGACGGTGGATGAAGCCGTTGAATTCTTCACCAATGTACCTTACCTGTACAGGAAGATCAAAGTGTTGCAGGATGTGGGTCTGGGTTATATTTCCCTGGGCCAGTCGGCAGTAACGCTCAGCGGCGGGGAGGCCCAGCGCGTGAAGCTGGCTACCGAGCTGGCGAAAAAAGATACGGGTAAAACATTCTATATACTCGATGAGCCAACAACTGGTTTGCATTTCCAGGACATCAGTCACCTGCTGGATGTGCTGAATAAACTGGTGGATCGCGGGAACACGGTTCTGGTGATCGAACACAATATGGATGTGATCAAGGTGGCAGACCATATTGTTGACCTGGGACCGGAAGGCGGCGACGGGGGAGGTACGATATTATACCAGGGCCTGCCAGAAGGGCTGGTCAAAGTGAAAGAGAGTCATACAGGAAAATACCTGAAGGGAGAATTATCTTAATAATTAAAAATTAAAAATTAAAAAGTAAAAATTGAGGTCATTTTTTTACTTCTTAATTTTTAGTTTTTACTTCACAACGTGCTTATGTCAGAACGCATCATCATAGATATGGACGAAGTCATTGCCGACACCATGGGTAAAATGGTCAGCTGGTATGAAAATGAGATCGGGGGAGTGGTGGATTTTGACAAGATGACCATGGGTAGATGGTCCAATGGTTTTCCGGAAGAGCACAGGCCAATGATCAGGCAGAAGTTGCATGAACCCGGATTTTTCAGGGATGTGCCGGTGATGGAGTATAGCCAGGATGTATTGAAGGAGATGAACAGTCGATACGAGATCTTTATTGTATCGGCTGCAGTTGAGTTTCCCGATTCACTGAAAGACAAGTACGAATGGCTGATGGAGAACTTTCCGTTTTTCACATGGCGTCAGCTGGTGCTTTGCGGAGATAAAAGAATGGTATACGGCGATCATATGATAGACGATATCGACCGTAACCTGAATCATTTCAAAGGCGAGAAATATCTTTTCACTGCACCGCATAATAAGTCGGCCACCGGCTTCAGAAGGATCAATGACTGGAAGGAAGCGGCCTCTATCTTTCTGAAGTAACGAAGCCTTAAAAGAGAGTCAGAGAGTCAAAGAGTCAGAGAGTCAGAGTGCGTTCTTTCTGGCTCTCTGTCTCTCTGACTCTCTGACTCTTTGACTTTTTGGCTCTCTAAAAGAAAAACCGCCTCAGAGGGCGGTTTTCGTAATACGCTAGCAGACATGTAATTAAAAATATAACAAGAGAGCCGGTTTTTCACAGGAATGTGGAAGTTGCTGTCTTTACGTTACTCGCTTTTAAAAAATGATCTGCTTTTTGTTTTCCGGTAAGATTTTCAGTCAGTTTACCGAACTGATTGTTTTCATTTGGGGACGGATCAAAGAATATTTTTATCAGAACCTAACCACAGGGCACCTGGTCTGTTTTTTATAATTGGGACTACCATCATTTCCAAGCCTCAGACCAAGTTTAATGGTTGTAGCATAGTAAGCATCGTTATTTGTTGCAGTACCTCTTTTGTCACCTGCTGAATATCCCGGCCTGTTGAGGCCACCGGTAAGCAGCGTGGACATATTTGCAACCTGCCTGGCAATGTCAGCAGTTTCACTTGCGCCGAAATAGTTGTAAAAGTCCTGGTCTGCGATATAAGTTGTACTCACATCATCAATATAGTCGGTAAAGGTTTTCCTGTTCACGATCTCAAGACTCAGGTTAAACCTGTCTGAGAAGAAATATTTAACACCTATACCATAGGGAATATTGATCTGTGTAAGACTGTATTCTTTTCTTTCAGGATAGTTAGGCATTCCCTGGCCTTCGGTTTTCAGCGGCTGCAGGTCCACCCATTTTGCTGATCCGTTTGGAGCAGTGTACTGTGCCTGTGGATTGAATTTGAATACACCCACACCGAGCAGACCATAAGGACGCAGTTTATGGGCAACGTCCGATGGATCTTCTTCAAGCAGGGCAGTTGGGTATATTTCCGTAGCTGCGTATGCTTCGAACAATGGGGATTTGAAATGCTGGTTCCTGGCGCGGCGTGCTTCTTCAAGTCCGCCCTTGCCCTGGATGATGCTATCGGCGCCTTCAAGGGTACCAACGTTAACGGCTATACGAAATGTGATGACTTCACTGGGTATCAGGTTGAAGGTGATGCCCTTCATCATCCTGTACATCTGGTAGTTATTGTCTTTAAGAAAGGTTTGACCACGGCCCCGGGTGCCGCCAAGGTCACCAAGGAAGTTTGAAGGTCCTATGTTAAGGCCTATTTCATACCTCATCTGTGCATCAGCGATTTGTGTATAAGCAGTTATACATACCACTAATGCAATCATTTTCAGGAAACACGGGTGTAAACTTTTTTTCATGATACCGGATTTGCGTTTTCAAAAGTTCTGGACTCAGTGAATAACGCCCGGTATTATGTTAATATTTTGCAGTAATTCAAAATACTTCGATGGTCTTATGTAACTCTCACCATTTCAATATGTTCTATTCCGTCTTCCAGATAAATTTCCCCTTCTGCAACAAATCCCAGCGATGAGTAGAAATTTTTAAGATAGAGTTGTGCGCCTATTCTTATAGGTTGGTTACCATGCAGTTGTACTGTAAGCCTGATGGCTTCCTGCATTAACAGCCTTCCCGATCCGGTGCCTCTGTATTTTGGAGAGGTAACCACCCTTCCTATAGAAGGCTCACCGTATGATATGCCTGGAGGTACGATACGCACAGATGCAGCAAGATCCTCTCCGATCCATCCCAGCAGGTGATGACATACCTGGTCTTTATTATCCATATCCAGGAAAACGCAGTTCTGTTCAACTACAAATACTTCGCTCCTGAGTCTCAGCAGAAAATAAAGTTCGTCAACAGTAAGCTCATGAAATTTCTTGCAGATCCACCTGGTCACCATGATGTTATGTTTAGTTCAGTA
>JAHEFC010000025.1:0-6975 GCA_024640385.1 Sphingobacteriales bacterium | reverse complement strand
CAGTATCCGTATTTTTCTTTCCATCTTTCTCTCAGGAATTTTCTCATTTCTTCTTCCCTTGCATTTCTGCCCGGATCGTAGAATTTCTTTCCGGAGATCATATCAGGAAGATATTCCTGCGACACAAAATTTTTATCATAATCGTGCGAATATTGATAGCCTTTGCTGTATCCGAGCTCCTTCATCAGTTTGGTGGGAGCATTCCTGATATGCAGGGGTACGGGCAGGTCACCTGACTGCCTGACTTCAGCCAGGGCCATATCGATGGCCAGGTAAGCCGCATTGCTTTTAGGGGAAGATGCGAGATAGGTGGCACACTGTGACAGAATGATCCTGCCTTCAGGATATCCTATCTTATTCACTGCTTCAAAACAGGTATTGGCGATAACCAGTGCGGTTGGATTGGCATTGCCGATATCTTCGGATGCAAGTATCACAAGGCGGCGTGCAATGAATTTGATGTCCTCGCCTCCTTCGATCATCCTGGCCAGCCAGTATACGGCACCGTTAGGGTCGGATCCACGGATAGATTTAATAAAGGCAGAGATGATATCATAATGTTGTTCCCCCTGCTTGTCATACATCGCGATTTTTGTCTGCGCTGTTTCAAGCACGAGTCTGTCAGTGATGATGATTTCGCTGGTGACCGCAGTATTGATCACCAGTTCAAACAGGTTGAGAAGCTTCCGCGCATCTCCTCCTGAGAGCCTGATCAGTGCTTCGGTTTCACTGAGCCTGATTTTTTTTTGGGAAAGGATGCGGTCGTGCGCCATGGCATAGTGCAGGAGCTTGACCAGGTCTTTTTCAGAAAGTGGTTTCAGAACATATACCTGGCAGCGGGAGAGAAGGGCGCTGTTGACTTCAAAAGAAGGATTTTCCGTGGTGGCGCCAATGAGTGTGATGATCCCTTTTTCAACCGCACCCAGTAGGGCATCCTGCTGGCTTTTTGAAAACCTATGGATCTCGTCTATGAACAGGATCGCTTTGTCCTGTTGTTTTGCTTTTTCAATAACCTCCCTTACATCTTTGACCCCTGCGCTTATGGCACTTAGAATGTGAAAATCCGCATGGACTGAATTGGCAATGATATTCGCTATCGTGGTTTTGCCTGTACCGGGAGGCCCCCAGAGGATCATCGATGGTATGCGCTGAAGCTCTATAGCATGGCGCAGAATACTATGGTCACCGGTTAGATGTTCCTGGCCGGCGAGTTCACTCAGAGAAGCCGGTCTTATTCTTTCTGCGAGGGGAGCTTGCATGGGGCAACAATTTACTAATAAGTAAATTCTGGCAGCCCCTGCTGTCCTATTATTTCTTCTGGATCTGGTAGTTCTTCAGTACCTCTTCCAGTTTCACGCCAATCAGCCTTTCAACATCGAGCTTGGATACATTCATATCCCTTTCTTTCTCGCGCTGCCGCATTTTGGCATCATTGAACTGGCGGAAGGTGATGCTGTAGTCAATATCACTGACATCTCCGATCTTATATTTCTCCTGCATGGAAAGGAATGACGTATATGCTTCATCAACCACTACAGACGACATTTCATACATCTCCCGGTGGAACAGATAATCTTCAAATCGTGAAAGCACTTCAGCCCTCAGCTTCCTGTAGGTATCCTCCCTCATGGCGGTGGTGATATCGATATTTTCCCTGGCGTTTTTGATCTCCGCCTTGGTGCGGGATACTACATCAAAAGGCATGTTGATGCCGAAGTTGTACTTGGGCCAGAAAGCAGCATTGGGCGACCCGTTTATAGTGAATTCATTCAGGTTGAACTGTGCAAAAAATACGTTAGCCCACGACATTTTTGCCCTTTTCAGGTTGTTTTCTGCAATGGACATCTGGGCTTCATTGATGGCCACTTCGGGATGCTGCATGGCCAGGTCTACCAGTTTTTCCCGTACATCGTTATAGATCAGTGAATCCAGTTTTTTCCTGGTGGCATAAGAATCCGAGATCTGTGCCTGACTTACAGCAAGGCCGCTTGCGAGCATAAAAAATAGTACGAGCTTTTTCATTTCGATTTAATTAATAGGGTTTCAGGTTCTTTGTCTAATTGCCTTAGCCTGACTATGATGGCTGCTGTTGACATGAAGAATGTGCAAACGGGGATCTGTGGGATCACCACCTGTGCATATTCCGCAAGTACAAGACTGAATATACCACAAGTCAATGCCAGGTAATATTTTTTATACGTTTCATTCCGGGTATGGAAATAACCTCTTGTACCTTCGATCATGATCAGGAGATAGAAGAGCAGGTCAATGGCCAGCCCGATCCAACCTTTCTCCAATGCCGAAGCCAATAGCCCGCTGTCCGGGGGGAACTTGGCCAGAGGGTGGCTGGGATAATATTTTTCTCCGCCTGCACCGGTAGACATCAGTCCGCCACCCATGGGATGTTCGTATATGTATGGCTGGATCCTGGCCCTGTTGATATTCCTCACTTCAAGGGATGCATCATCCGACGTAAATGAAGAGCGGAACCTGTTCAGCGTGTTGAATCGGTGTATCGGCAGATTGATCACCAGGAATATGGCGGCAATGACGCCGGCATATATCATGATGGTTTTTGGCTTGCTGATATTTACCACGGTATATAAAAGCAATCCTGCGGGGAATATGTAACTGGCAGACCTGGTGCCCGAGAATGTTGCGCCTACCAGCATGATCAGGGCGGCAATCAGGTAAAGCCATAGCCTCGTTGACCTTTTTTCAAACAGTGCAAATATTACAAGGATCAGTGCAGCAACATTGGATATCATTGGGAAGGTGACCACGTCGAGGAATGAGAATTTCCGGAAAAGCCCCCACTGCACGTGCAAATTATAGATCAGTGACGATTGATTGATGTAATTCACGTCCCAGGGTGGGAGGCCCACCATTTGCTGCCAGTAAGCATAAACTGTTGCCAGGAAGATCAGTGCAACCATAAGTTGCAGGAACCGTCTGATCTTATACAGGTCATTCAGGATGTAGTAGGCAGAAAAGAATATAAAGACGAAGGATATTGCCCTTCTCATGAAGTAAAGCCAGCCCTGGCTGTTAGGAACATTGGGATTGAAATACTGCAGGAGTATATACAGGAAGTAAACGAGCATCATGATGGTGACCGGATTCCTGAAAAAACCAATATTGGCTGCCTGCTGTTTTGTGCCTTTTGCAGAAAGCATGGCAGCAAAACTGCAGATAACAAGATGTAATTCCCAGATCACTGCAATGGAATAAGGAAGACCCAATACCCTTTGCGGAATAAATATGAAAAAACAAATGGCCAGGTTGATCAGCAGGCCCTGAAATGGATTTTTCAGCGTAGCCAGCACGGTAAAAGCAACGGCGGCCGTGCCTGCAACGATCAGCGGTACCAGCGAATATTCGTATCTGGCTGCCATCCAAGCCATCAGAATGGATGTAAGGGCCAGGGCCATTATGCCGGCATTTGAATTCAGTTTATATTTTGAAATACCTGGTACCATCAGTAGAATAATACTTTAATGTATAATGCGATCACAAACCCGATAAGGAACAGAATGGTGATCATCTCTGTACCTGAGATTTTGGTATTGCCGCTATTTATTTTGTTTGCCCTCATGCGTTATGCTTTACATGTGCTATTGTCATTTGTGACGGCTTATTGGGACTGAAAAGCCACCAGAAACCGGTTTTCATCATGATGTTGTAGATGATAATGGGAATGAATAATCCTACCACGATGTTGGCGAACAAAACCACCGGCATGGAGTCGATCTTCAGTACTTTCAGCAGGAATATCCTGTTGGCAGCCATGATCATTACGTGCATCAGGTAGATATAGAGGGAATTTGCCCCCAGTACTTTCAGCCACTGCAATCCTTTTGTTTTTTCAAGCAGGAAGGAAACGATGACGGCAAAAATTATTCCTGAAAAAGTGATCAACAGCATAAAGGGCTTAGTCAGCACTTCCGGGTTTGTCAGGTAGTAATAATGCAATACCAGGAACACCGGTAAAACAATAAAGAAAGTCCTGTACGAGGCTATTTTTTCCCTGTTTTTGGGATCCAGCACAAAGGTAGATGCCAGGTCTCCCGCAGCAAAGAACAGGTAATGCCCCAAAATATCATTGATGAAATATAGCCTGATCCCGTGATTGAACGTGTACTGCGCAATAAAGTAAAATGCAAGTGCGATCAGCAGATGCAGCAGTGGATTGATCCTGAATTTTATTTTCAATAAAGAGTAGAGCGCCATGATATTGAAAAGTGCGTAAAGGTACCAGAACTGTTCGATCTCCCTTGGATTATACAGTATATCCAGGTATGAACTCCAGCTGGTTTCTCCATTTACATACCGGGGCAATAACATCTTCAGGGAGATCTGTATCACACACCATACTACATAGGGATACAGGATGTATTCCGCTCTTTTACGAACGTATTGCCCGAGCCCGCTTTTCTTAAGGCTGAGATTCATCAGTATTCCCGATATGATAAAAAATAATGGCATTCTGAACGTATACATCATGTTGTTGAGAACTTCCAGGTATCTGTATGCTGAAATATCAATACCCGAATTTCTGATCCCTTCAAACGAGTGCCGGTAGACAACCATGATGATGATGAATCCCCTGGCCAGATTGATCCAGCCCAGGCTTCTTTCATGGATGCTGAAGGAACTCTTCAGGAATTTTGTTACCCTGTTAAGAAAATTTTGCACAGTCAGTTAAAGAATAAACTTTTTGCTAATCAGGCATCAACGTCTTCCAGGTTAACATCATTCAAAACAGCACCTATGAGTTTCTCTTCCAGATCTTCCAGGTATTGCATGATCATATTGTCGCTGGGAGTGATCTGTTCATCTGCCGAGAATACCGCGATCACACCATCCACATAGCGGATCAGTTCCTGGCTGTCGGCGTGATTGTTAAGTGCCGGTCCTTCAAGGATAATGTAGTCGTACTCTGAAAGCAATTCATCGAGGTGCCCTAACAGGTTATGATGCGGCAAGATCTCTGAAGGGGTATATGAACCACCCCTGCTTCCGATGATATCTATGAACGGGTCATCGGTTTTGGAGATCAGTTTCCGGATCTGGTCAGACTGCGGATGCATCTTTGCTGAATCTTCGAGATAGGCCTGTACACCATAGATCTGAGAAAGGGAGTTGTGTGAGAAGTTGGTATCTATAAGCAACACCTTCTTCCTGCTCAGCTTCATGGTCTGTGCCAGTGACTGGATCAGGGTTGTTTTTCCCGTATCGGATTTCAGGCTTGTGAATAGTATTTTTCTTTTGCCGCTGCTTTCAATGGCGAACCTTAGTTTTCTCATGCTTTCGCGGAAATGATCGCTGCCGCTGTTCCTCATTGCAGGATCGGCTGAAAGTATCTGGGAAATTTCCGGGAGTCCTTTCCTGTTATTGAGTTTGTTCACAACAGCAAGAAGCCTTATGTCCGTCAGTTTCCTGAAGTAAGACGGCGTTTTGACCGCATTGCTGAGCAGTGCGCCAAGCAGGAACAGGAACGATGTGATCATGAAAGCAGAAGTACCTGCCACGCCCATGTTTACGAATGTTTTATCAGGATCAGGTGAGCTTGAGGGCTGACCAACCAGTGTTTGCCTGAAATTGGTATTCGGTGATTCCTTCAGCATACCCTGGGCCTGGAAATATTTGTCCTTGATCTGCACCAACTGCCTGTTTTCCATATCCAGGCTGCTCCATAATGTAGACAACTTGATCTCGCTGCCTGCACCAAGATTGGTTTTACCGCTTGCGCTCCGGATATTGCTCTCCAGTTCGCTGATCGTTTTGCTGGATGCATTGATGATACCCTGCTGTTCTGCAAGCTGCAGGTTGAGGTCATCTATTTTTTCCTTTTTTCTTGTATTGGTGGGGTTGCCCGAGAGAGCTGCGATTTTTTTGTTGATCTGGTCTATCTGCGCCCTGATGTCGGCATCATTTCCACCCTGGTTCAGTTTGGAAAGCAGTTCTCTTTTCTGGCTCTGCAGCTTGATCACTTCATCTGTTGCGCCTATGCTGCTGGATACATTGCCAGACAGGATATCGAGCTGCTTTTTCAGGCTTTCGTAGGTTGCACTTGCAGTATTATATCTCGCCTTTTCTTCTGTAAGCCTGGTCTCCAGCTGATTGACGGTCTGGAAAGCTGATGCACTCACGTCTTCAGGCTTGATGGCGCCCTGTCTTTTCTTCTCTTCGATGAGCAGGTTGGTAAGCGAATCAACCTTGCGCTGTTGGGCTTCCATCACGCTTCCAATGGTGTCTGCCGTTTGTTTTCCACGCTGGTTGCTGAGGCTTTCGTTGAACCGGAGATATTCTATGCCAACAGTATTTACAACTGCCGCAGATGTATTTGGGTCTGAACTGCGGTAAGCCACATCAATATAGTCGGTACTTGGTATCCTGTTGATCTTGATATTATTGCTCAGTGTATTGTAACCGAACCCGTACATTTCAATAGCGTCAATGATCTTTTTCTCGTACGGTTTAGTAGGATCGAGGATCTCCTGCTTGGCGATCTTGTCCCGCAACACCCTCGCCGTACTGTCTGTGTACACAAATTGCATCAGCTCTTTTTTGGATGCATCGCTGAATGTCTGTTTACTGATCTGGTCCCTGTATTTTTCAATATCATCAAGCAGCAGCCTGTAGGAGACCATGCCCAGTACGGTTGGTGATTTGAAAGTTGCGATCACGTTGTTCACACTGATCTCTGTTTCGGCCCATCCCACGCCTCCACCGCCTGAAAGGCTCACTTTCTGTGTGCCGGCACCCGTTGAATATTGTGCGGTTGATGTATAGAACCTGGGTTGCATGTAAGAAAATGCAAATGCAAGAACAGCAGCCAGTGCAGTAATGGCGAGGATGATGAATTTTCTGCGCCAAAGTACCCTCAGTAGATAAGCAATATCCATATGGTCGGTTTACGATTTAAAGAATTGATATAGCAATAAAATAAAATAACTGTTATACAGTGTGAGC
>JAHEFC010000564.1 GCA_024640385.1 Sphingobacteriales bacterium | reverse complement strand
TCCTGATATGCGGGTTCATAGGCGGGGGAGAAGGCAGCCTGAAAAATCTTCTGACACCATCATCTGCCATACACCCGGAGGGAATGCCATTACTTATAGCCTCGGTGGCCGCGCTGAACGGAACCTTATTGTCTTACGATGGAACGTCCAATATGCTTAATGTAGCCGGCGAGATCAAGAACCCTGGCAGGAACATCCCGCTTGCATTGTTCTGGGGTATTTTTATTTGTATCGTAATCTATCTTTTGGTGAATGCCGGGATGATGTATGTATTGGGGCTGGACAAAATGGCGGCTTCTGAATTGGTGGCATCGGATGCTGCAAAACGTTCTTTTGGTATGATAGGCGGAGGCATGGTGGCCCTCTTCATTTGCCTCTCTGTATTAGGTACCACGGTGGTAAATATCCTGACACCCCCCAGGCTGACCTATGCTATGGCAAGGGATCGCGTATTCTTCAAATCGGCCGGAATCATTCATCCAAAATACAATACACCGGGAAATGCCCTGTTGTTTCACTGGGTCTTCATGTTGCCGCTTATTCTCACGGGTTCATTTTATATGCTCACCGACATGTATATTTTCATCCTCTGGTTTTTCAATCTTTTCTTTATCGGTGGATTGTTTATCATGCGAAAGCGTATGCCTGATGCTGTGAGACCTTACCGGTCCTGGGGATATCCATGGCTGCCGCTGTTGGTATTTGCGGGCAACTCTATCTTCCTGGTACTTGTGGTATATAAAGATGTGGTGGCCTACATGCAGGGAAAATCCATGATGATGAATTCTGTTGCCGCTATCATACTTACGGCCTTGGGGGTCCCGCTTTATATCTGGTTTAAATTTCGAAATAAATAGGCTTATAGATTCCGGATTCCGGATTGCTTATTCCGGATTGAGAAATTTGTTCGGTATCTAATTCAACTTAATTCGGAATCCAAAATTCGGAATCCGGAATTCTTAATCCGCCAATGCGTCAATCCGTCAATTTCCTCAAGTGACTGATACTCCCTAAAACAATCAGCGTTTGCGCTGCCACATAGGTAAGCATGATAAAGATCCCGCCGCCGGCAAATGGTTCAACGAACCTGTTCAGGGCCAGGGCTGAGTCAGATAGCACAAAAAGAAATGCTCCTGCAATGAAAAACATCGCAGCCTGGAACGAAATCTTTCCATACTGCCAGGCTGCTGCAGCAAGCATCGTGGAGATCACAATGGCGTATACCGTTACCGGTATCCTTAACATGTCCAGTTTCGGCCAGAGTATGTATAATAGCTCAATGGTGTACGCCACGATCACCAGTAACATCAGGGGCCTTTTTTTCAGGTAGGAATGATTGCCTGTATCGATGCGCAGAAAATAAATGATATATAAAATATGTGCAGTGAGAAAGCTGGACAAACCAAGTATGAAGTAGAGGCTGTCAATATGATCAAACATCAGGAAAATATCGCCCAGCCAGGAAAATACCAAGGCCGAAATGATCAGCCTTGAAAACAATGTTTTGTTATTCTGCTCACCAATATAGGCCCATATCAGAATGGGCATCAGTAATGGTTTAGAAAATACCCTGTTCGGGTTTCCCGTGGTTGATAAGAATAGGTCAATGGCTGTTACCACGAGTAACAGTATAAAGATCCACCTGTTTTTTAAAGGCATGCTATTGTTTTTCGATCCAGACTTTTCTCGCAAAGAACCTGCTCAGGGAGTCGCGGTACCTTGCTGTGTCGGCCAATGGCGCTTTAATAGGGAAGGATATTTCAAAGTCAACAGAGTCCTTGGTTTTCATTACTACCTGGTGGCCCCATTCTCTAAGATCGGCATATCTTTTAAGTGCCCGGTCTTTTTTCGCAACTTCCAGTACCACGTAAAAACTGTCTGAGGCTGGGATTACATTGGTGACCAGTTTTGAGCTGTCAATAGTTGGGGGCGCCGTTTTTGTAGTGTCTTCGTTAAGTGTTATGGTATTGGCGGTGTCCTGCTGACGGGATGGGGGATTACTCAGGCTAAGACTGGCTGTACTGTCTTTGGCGGAATGGTTGTAAAAATAGTATACCACCAAACCAAGTATGCCCAGGGCAAGAACAGCGAGAAAAAACAGGGTCAGGTTCCGTGAACCCGATTGACTTTTATGTGAGGGCTTTAAATAGTTATCGTCAAATCTTACAGCTTCACCCGGCTCCTCCATCCTTTTTTCATGTTCGCCCCTGTTTATTTCGTCTACCAGGGGTATGTATTCCACCTCGTTTCTATGGTTCTTTTGAAGTGTTCCGATCCCTTCGATGA
>JAHEFC010000263.1 GCA_024640385.1 Sphingobacteriales bacterium | reverse complement strand
ACTGCCGTAAACACGGTTTCGCAAAACAAGAACCTCTGGAAAAACGGCTCTGTGAATCTGAACTTCAGGCAACAGATCGATAAGGACAGGGAGCTTACGGCAGACCTGGATTATATCAGGTACAATTCTGATAATACACAGAATTTTTTCAATACAACCATCACTCCTGATGATGACAACGTGGCCACCGCACAGCTCAAAGGCGTGCTGCCTTCCGTGATCGATATCTATTCTGCCAAGGCAGATTACACGCAAACCTTTAAGAAAGGCCTGAAGCTGGATGCAGGCTGGAAGTCCAGCCTGGTAAAAACCAACAGCGAGGCCAATTATTTCAACCTGGAGGGGTCAGACTGGATACCGGATTATGAAAAGACCAATCATTTCATCTATGAAGAGAATATCAACGCAGTATACCTGAACATGCAGAAAAAGATGGGTAAGTTCAATACGCAGGCAGGTCTTCGTTATGAACATACCAACTATAAAGGGAATCAGCTAGGCAATCCCCAGAAGGCGGATTCCAGTTTTACCAGGAATTATGGAAGCCTGTTCCCAACAGCTTATATCACATATGAAGCAGACTCCTCAAACACATTCAGTATCAATGCCGGCAGAAGGATCAACAGGCCGGCCTACCAGATGTTGAATCCCTTTATGTTCTTCATTAACCAGTACACTTACCAGGAAGGTAATCCTTTCCTTCTCCCTGAGTTCACCTGGAATGTGGAACTTGGGCATACCTATAAGAACTGGCTTACTACTACATTGGGCTACTCTTATACTGACCAGCGCTTCAACCAGGTGTTCAGAACCATGGGCAATGTGACCGTATTGACTTTTGATAATATCGGCACGCGGCAGAACCTGAGTTTGTCTGTCAATGCCCAGTTGAAGCCGGCAAAATGGTGGTCGGCCAATGTACAGCTCACTGGTGCCCATACAAAAACAGATGGCCAGTGGAAAGACCAGTTGATCAAAACGGATGCTTACAATGCCCAGGTCAATATCAACAACCAGTTCAAATTCAAGAAAGGTTGGGCTGCAGAACTCTCCGGTTTTTACAACAGCAAGAGTGTTGACGGTCAGTTTGCGATCCAGCCATTTGGCCAGGTGGCGGCAGGTGTTTCGAAGAATGTGTTGAAAGATAAGGGTTCCTTGAGGCTCAATATCCGTGATATCTTCTTCACCCAGATCATCGACGGCGAGATCACCTACCAGAATGTGCTGGAACATTTCAGGCAGAGCCGGGACAGTCGAGTTGCGAATCTTTCCTTCACCTATCGTTTCGGTAAAACATTCAAAGACAATGCAAAGAAAAAAGGCGGCGGCAGTGCAAGTGAAGAGCAGCAGAGAGTGGGGGTAAATTAAGAGAGGGAGATAGTAAGAGAGGAAGATAGTAAGAGAGATGAGAGAAAAACTCTGTCATCTCTTTTTTTATGCCCCTTTGTTTCCCTTGAATCCCAGGGGGGCTCTGTGGTTTTGCATTTTTCGCAAATGAGGGTGTCAGTTTGGTACTGAGTCTCAGTAACTGCGATAAATACCCGGTTTTTACTGTTCCAGTTGTTATTTTCTGCAAGGAAGTCCGGGGAAGTTTGGATTTATCAATTAACGATCCGGTAATTGCGAGTGTAGTTTCATTGAAAATTGAAACAATGAAAAAGCTACACACCATCATGATCGTTGCATCATTAGCTTTATTAAGCTCTTGTGCTTCTGTAATGCCTGCAAATACACCAAATATTCCTTTGCTGGAAGAGAAAGGCGATGCAAGACTTTCCGCTAATTTTGTAAAGGGGGAGATTGGCAATGGGGCCAATGCGCAAGTGGCCTTTTCCCCGGCAGATAAATTTTACCTGGGTGCCAGTGGCTCTTATGTTTCCTATGGCGATGGATTGAAATCTTCTATGTTAGAAATGAGTGCAGGCACCTATCGCCGCATTGGCAGGAAATGGAAGTATGACCTTTCTGGCGGAGGCGGCATCGGCTCAAACAATACCTGGGGCGAATATGGCAATAAAAGGCTTTTCATACAGTCGGCATTCGGCTATACAAAGGACCGGTTTGAATTGGCACTGGGGGGCAAACTTAATCATACCATTTTCAATGTGAAAGGTGCGGATAAGAACAACCCGGATTTTGCAGATTTCAACATCCAGTCGTTTGATCCATTTATTGCCTTAAGGTTTGGAGGGCCAAATGTGAAATTCCAGTTATTGGCGACCTATACCTATTTTTTGGGCACAGAGGAGATAGTGATCCCTGAAAAAACCATTTCGCTGGGTATGCATTTCAACATTGGGAAAAAGAAATTCCACTTATGAACTTTGATGGCGAAGCCTGCTTTGACTGAATCACATGGGTTCTGAATTTTATGAACCTGTCAGGCGTTGTTTAAGCTGAATATTTAGTCTGTTTTTGTCTTTTTCCTTTTTACTTTTGACTTCGATTATGATCAGAACAGCAGGACAAGAGGACTTTGACTTCATATTCCATTTATACATGCATCCGGAAAACAACCCCTGGTTACTCTATGAACAGATGGCGAGGGATGAGTTTTTCCCAATATTCAATGAGCTGATATCAAGGAAACAGCTTTTTATTTTCGAGGAAGAAGGAATAGATGTTGGGATGTTCAAACTCCAGCCCATGAAGTACCGCAACAGTCATATTATTTACCTGGGTGGAGTGGCCATAGATTCAGGTTGCAGGTTGCAGGGGGCGGGTAGCAGGATGTTGGTTGAAGTTTTATCGAAGATCAGGGAGATGGATTTTACCCGGGTTGAACTCACGGTAGCTACTGTCAATCATGCAGCGATCAGATTATATGAGAAGATGGGGTTTCAGAACGAAGGACTTTTACGGAACTATAGTTTCCTGAAATCTGAGAACAGGTATATTGATGAATTTGTAATGGGTCTGCTTTTATAAATAACCTGGTATGAAAGACATCACCATGAAATACAGCAACGGTGAGGTGACCATCATCTGGAAGCCCAGTCTCTGTATACATTCCGGCAAATGTGTGCGCGGCCTCCCGGCCGTATTTGACAATAAGCGCAAGCCCTGGATCGACGCGAAAGCGGCCGGTACTTATGAGATCGTGGAGCAGGTGAAAAAATGCCCTTCAGGGGCCCTGACCTACCTGATGAACCACGAGGGAGCCTGACTCCGGGTTTTCCATGAAAAAACGGCATTTTCGATACCCGGCAGGGTATTTAGTTTAAGATCTGAGACACCAGTTCTGGTCAAAACTTCATTAAAGAGGAAAAAAATGTTATTTTTCTGAAGATCCCCCCATAGAAAACTTCATTTATTACTGCATTTTCATTTTTTAAACCGGCCTAAACCAATTTTTCATGCTACGTATATTAAGCATTGTAGTACTGCTGACAATTTCATTTCTGTCGGTAATAGCCCAGCCAGGTCCTCCTGAAAGGATAAGGGTGATCAAAGGAGAAAAAGTCAAGGAGGTTGGATCCCTGAAAGATTTCAAACCCGATCCCAGGGTAAAAGACATTGCGGTAAGGGACTGGAACGGGGTGATCTGGGGGAATCGGATCAAGCCGCAAAAGCCGCCTTATGATGAGAGCAATGCGGATCAGTCAGAAGGTGCAAGGCAGGATATATATAACAACAAAAACCTTCCGGAAGTGCCCGGTGAAAATGCTGCATTTGGCGGCGTGGGCGCTACAACAGTTGCTCCCGCTGACCCTACGCTTGCGGTGGGTCCCAACCATGTGATACAGGCTGCCAACGCAACAAGCGGTACGCTGTTCAGAATATTTGACAAGAACGGAACCGTATTGGTCAATGACACCTACCTCGATCAGGTTACCGGCTTTGGCGGCCTTGGAGATCCGGTAGTGCTTTATGATCAGTTGGCGGACAGGTTTATCATGACTGAGTTTGCCAATAGCGGTGAAACCACTAATGAGGGTTTGATCTTCGCTGTTTCAAAAACATCCAACCCCGTGATTGGTGGATGGAATATTTATTTCTTCAGTACAGGCTCCGTTTTTCCGGATTATCCCAAGTATTCTGTTTGGCCGGATGGTTATTATGCTACTTCCAATGATTTTGGATCCAGCTATATCGGATCGTCCATATATGCATTTGACAGGGCCAAAATGCTGGCTGGTGATAACACAGCCACTTTACAAACCTTCAGGTTCAACACTACCTCGTATTCCAGGTATTTTACCATGTGTCCTGTTTTATTACAGGGCACCAGCCTGCCTCCTACCGGAACCGGCGGATTGTTTGCGTACATGAATGATAATTTCGGCGGGTCGCCGGCAGATAGTGTGGGCATCATCGAATTCAATGTCAACTGGGCAGACAATTACCAGTCGACATACAGGACCTGGGCATCGTTACCTGTTGCTTCATTCAATGGTGGAGCAACCTGTATGTTATCCAGGGGTGCATGTATTCCACAACCGGGAACAAGCAAGAAATTGGAATCCCTTGAAAGAAGGGTGATGAACCAGCCTATCTACCGGAACTTTGGGAGTTACCAGGGCATTGTGATGACGCATTTCGTTAATGCCAGCAGTGTAGCGGCCATGAGGTGGTATGAACTTAAGAACACTTCGGGCAGCTGGGCTGTAAACCAACAAAGCACTTATGCCCCTGGTGATGGCGTACACCGCTGGATGGGTTCAATAGCCTATAATGCAGCAGGTGATATCGCGCTTGCTTACAATGTTTCCAGTGGTAGTGTTTATCCGGGCCTGAGATATACGGCACGCCGCGCAACAGATGCGTTAAATCAGATGACCTCTCCTGAAACCATTTTAAAAGCGGGGACAGGAAGTGCAACCGGCTATTCAAGGTATGGGGATTACAATCACCTGGTTGCCGATCCCAACGGAACAGATTTCTGGTTCACAGCCATGTATAATACGGCCAATCCATGGTCAACCTGGGTATCCAGTTTCGCGATAGGCGTAGCACCACCACCGCCACCTCCGGCTAACTGCAATGATACTTATGAATCAAATGAATCTGTTGCTGCAGCTAAGACAATCAGCCTGAACACTACAATAACCGCGGGCATTACTTCAGGAACTGATGTAGACTGGTTCAAAGTGTCCACAAGCAATAATCCATCTACCAATATCAAGGTTACATTGAGTGATTTTGCAAACGACCTGCAGGTTGAATTATTTAACAGCACAGGGGGTACTCCGCTTGGAACAAAATCAACATTGACCAATGGGGATGAAGTGATCATATATAATACCACTTCCAAAAAAGTTACCTATACGGTAAAGGTGTCGAAGACAGGAACAGTAATACCTGATCCAACGATTTGCTACAATTTAACTGTCCAGAGCAGCTCGTCACAATTTGCACCGGTGACCATGGGCAATACGGCACCAACAGCCATGGAAATGACCATGCTGAAGGGCCTGAAGCTTTTCCCCAACCCGGTCATGCATGAATTGCAGGTGCAGTATGATGCACCGGAACAGGGAGATGTGACTGTTTCAGTGACTGATATTACGGGCAGGCTGAGGATAAGGGAAAGCTTTAACAGCAAAGCCGGCGGTAATCTTTATCGTTTGAACACTTCTAAGCTGAATAATGGCATGTATATCATGCAGATCATGCAGAATGGCAGCCAGGTGTCTAAGAAGTTTGAGGTCAGGAAGTAGTAAAGCAGGTTGCAGGTTACAGATTGCAGGTTGCAGAAGAGATTCCTAAAATGTAGAATGGCGGAAGAAATTCCGCCATTTTTCATTTTGCACATTCCCACATTTATCACATTCCCCACATTCAAGCGAATTAGTGGGAAATTCATGATGAAAATCATTTAAATCAATGACCGCCTTATAGGGCTCACTAATTCGCTTGTTTGTACCTCTGTGGTTCAATTTAACTTATATGGCAACATCTGTAAAGGCCCCAAAATATGTGTATTTCTTTGGTGGCGGTAAAGCCGACGGCAACGAATCAATGA
>JAHEFC010000262.1 GCA_024640385.1 Sphingobacteriales bacterium | reverse complement strand
ACCCTGATTAGTGTGTTAGTATGTTAATGTGCTAGCCGGTTAATGCATTAGATAAACAAGTAAGAGCAGATCCCTATTTACACATTCAGCAAGTTCAGGCAGTTTCCTTAAACCAGCTCGCAGTGGCCTCAGACCTTCCAGATCTTGCGGCTCTCATTGGCCTGAATGATCAGCATGTCGTGGCCATTTTCAATGACGGCTCCCCTCTCCTCTCCTTTTTGCAGAAACAAAGTTTTTTCAGGATTATATACCAGGTCGTACAAATAATGATCTGCGGTGAGCGCTTCATAAGGGAGTGCAGGGCATTCATCCACTTTCGGATACATACCCAGTGGCGTTGTATTGATCACCAGCCTGTGGTCTTGTAATAATTCGGGACTGATATCTTCATACGTGATCAATCCCGGTTTTATATTTCTGCTGACCTGTAAATAGGGAATTCCACGTTGCTTCAATACATAGCATACTGCTTTGGCAGCGCCACCTGTGCCAAGAACAATGGCTTTATCATTGACCGCCCGAAGTTTTTTCTCCATTGATCTTTCGAACCCGGTCACATCAGTATTGAAACCTTTTGTTCTGCCATTTTTGATGGTTATACAATTACAGGCTCCGATCTCCCTGACAGCTTCGCTTAACTCATCCAAAAAGGGGATCACTGATTCTTTATAAGGAATGGTCACATTGATCCCTTCCAGTATTGGATCGTTGAACAGCGACCTGACCATACTGATGTTTTCGATCGGATAATTTTCATAAACCGCATCGATGGCTTCATTGCTGAACAGGTCAGTAAAGTATTTTTTTGAGAAAGAATGCGTAAGCGGATATCCTATCAATCCGAATTTTCTCATTTGCCATTGGCTTTGTCGAGAAACAGGTGGAATGTATCTCCTCTCAGGCCGAGACGCATGGTCTCCAGGGGCAGCACTTCGGTTGGAGCAATATTACCCAGGTTAACATTTGCTCCCAGCAATTCAATGAAATACAGCTGCTGTGCTTTCTGCGGAGCTTCCCAAATGATCTTTTCACCGGGTATCTGCGTGAGGATCTCCTGTACAAGGCCTTCCCGCACTTCACCCGACCCCCTGTAGATGCCAACATTACCGGCTTCACGGGCTTCTGCGATCACATAAGAAGAACCAGCTTTTAGTTCAGCGCTCATCAGCTCGATCCATTTGTATGGCGGAATAATATGAGTAGCATCCTTGCTTCCCACCTCACTCAATACCTTTCCAATTTTAGCAAGCTTTTCAATGTAGCCGCATTTTTCGGCATGCGGTATTGTTATGGAGCCGTCGCTTACTTCCACATATTCAACACCGAAGTCACGACAAACCTCAATATAATCTGCAAACTGATTACGTATCAGGAAGGCTTCAAACAGTGTTCCGCCAAAATACACCGGGATATCATACGACCTGTAGATCTCTAATTTTTCACGAAGGTTCGGGGTCACAAAAGATGTTCCAAATCCCAGCTTAACAATATCGACATGCGGATGGGAAACACTAAGAAAATTACGCGCCTCTTCTGTACTCAAGCCTTTATCCATCACCATGGTTAATCCGGAAATACGGGGCTTAAGATTACGTTCGGGTATTTGCGTCAGGTTAAAATTCATGGCGGCGTGTTTTAAAGTGCCGCAAAAATAAGGAAAAGACGCTAACTAATGTGTTTGCCGGTTAGTGTGCTGGCCGGTTAATGCATTAGATAAGTATGATAGTGGTCAGTGTTTTGACCATCAGAAAACGATCATTGAAACAGAAGCAAAAAGTCGCTAAAATTCCTGTGCATCAAATGGGAGATCTATTTCCCGTTTATCTAATGCATTATCCGGCTAGCACACTATCCGGTGAACCCATTATATTGAACGCCGTTTAAATTGATCTTTTTCTTTTGAACGATGCGATCAGGTCTACCACTGCCTGGTTCTGCAGGATCACCGGGTTGATCTCAATAAATTTCTTAAGCATTTTCGGGGATTTCGTCATGGCTTCTTCCAGGTGAAGCAGTGCCTCTTTGGATCTTCCGCGGGCAAACAGGATCGCACTTCTGTAGAATTTGAATATGGGCTTCTCCCCTGCTTTTTTCTCAGCATGTTCCACCTGCAATTCAGCTTCTTCAAAATACCCTGCATTGTAAAGGCAACGGATCAGGGATTCCCAGCCAGAAGTATTTCGTGGCCTGTATTGAACAACAAGTGTGAAATAATTTATTGCCTCCTTGAGTTTTCCTGTTTTCAGATAGCATTCACCCATGGCGAGATTGAATTCAGGCTGCACCCTGTTGATCCTGGTAGCTGATTCCAGGTATTTCAGGGCCTGGCTCCAGTTGTGTTCATTCATGTAAGTGCAGGCTACCTTATAGTAAAGCTTTGCATCCTCCTGGTTAAGATGTGAGGCTTTCCTGTAGTAGAATCTTGCCTGGGCATAATTCTTCAGCCGGTCGTAACAGTGCCCTATTGCTTCATAAATAACATCTTCGGGCCTTGCCAGCTCTATCACTTTTTCGAGTGCCTCAATAGCATCGCGATACTTACGCAAACGTATAAACGCATCTGCCATGTTGCGGTATGCATAATCGAATTTTTCATTGATCACAAGCGCATACTTGTAGGCATCTATACTTTTCTCATAGAGTTTAAGCCCCTGGTACGATGCAGCAAGATTGAACCAGGCCAGTTCATTGTAGGGATATTCTTCTATAATACCCAGGTGGAGCCTGATACTCTCTTCATTGCGCCCGGTGAAATCTGTCCAGAAACAGATCTTGTACAACGCCTCCTCATTATTCGGGTCGTGCTCAAGTATCAGTTTGAGGCAGTCAAAGATCTTGTCGAACTCTTCATAATCATCATACACATCAGCAAGTTCGAACAGGAGATTGACCCTTTCTTCCCCTTCAAACAAAGAAAGCGCGTCTTCAAGCAGTTGAACCGCTTTTTCCTGCTGGTCCATAGCCAGATAAGCGTCGGTTTTCAGGATATAAATATCTATATCCGTACTATCGAGAAGTGAAGCCTGCTCCAACAGGTCCAGGGCCTCCTGGTATTTACGGGTAGCGATCAGAAGATCGGCCTTTTTGACAATCAATGTTGAGGAATAGGGAAATTGTTCAATACCCACCTCTACGGCCTCCAGGGCCTTCGCCAGGTCGTCCATATCGTCAAAATGATCAATAATACGCTCGAAAGACTCCTCGTAGAGAAAACTGTGGGACCGGCCGGCCTTGAGATTTTCGTATTGTTTCAGGATTTCCCTGATATCTTCATGCTCTTCATGGTAGGGATTCTTGCTCATGCGGTATAGGTTATTGTAATATAGATCTTTAAAGTAATTGTTTTCATAGACCGCTTACTGTATTTATCCCCGAAAAGGGGTCCATTGTGCATAAAGTTTTTATGAATAATGTTAAGAAACTGATAAACGGTTATGAGAACTGGAATAGTTTTTGTTAATTTTGTCTTGGATGCTCAGAAATATTCATATCAGCCCCGGCAGTTTCACCAGAAAAGTACTGGTAATGGCTGCAATTATCTGTTTGGGCCAGTATGTATTTGCTGTGGACGGGCTGATCGATGGTGGTAAAAAATCCACAAAAGCTTTCTCAACCATAAAATCAGACCTGAGCATCTCTTTAAAGAACGGGTATAATTTCCATAATTACAAGACCATGGGCACCCGCCGTTCCCAGAACATGGTCATGTCCAATTCTATTCTGACCTTTCAGAAAGGCAACGTTACCTGGGTTGTTCCCCAAAGGAATAAGACCAAGATCCTGCAGAAGTTCAAAACTCCCGGCAAATAATCACTTTGTTTTTTACTGAGCAACTGCTTTGAGACCTTCATCGTAGGTCATTTCCCTGTACCCCGACTTTGGTATTTCAAATTGCTTGATGGGAACGGGGTCAAAACTGACCTTGCTGGCAGCATAATTCACGCGCATGGATCCCACAATAGACTCAAACTCAAGGGGCACTCCAGGCAGGTTCTTGAATTGCGCGTCGTATTCTTTGTTTTCAAGCACAAGGTCCGCCGTATAATAAACAGAGAAGGTGGTACCGTCTGTAAGCCTGGCTATGGCTTTTACACAATTAAACCCGGCGATCTTTTTTGTTTCATTAGTTTGCTCATAACTGATCCCGTCGTATTTCTTGTTCTTATCTGTCCAGTTCTGCCTGTTCAACCTGATCATGAGCTTCTGGGCACCGAATTCACGAAGGACCACGCCGTTACCGGCTTTTGAATCATAGATCGTGGACGAATTGCCAATAGCGCTTTTCAGATCAGTGCGTGACTGGCTTCCTTTAATAAATACTGTAGCAGTGGCACCATCGAATATATCAGCCATCTTAGCCTGGCTGGAGCCCGTCTGGACAGACACATTATATACGATTGCCCCTTCTGAAAGTATCTTTTGTGCTTCCGCAGAGATGCCTAAGAGCACCATCAGGCTCATTATGAAATATCTTATCATATCAGTAAGATATAAAACTTCAGCGCTCCGTTGTCAGGCAGCTGTTAAGCTTTTTTTTATTTTTTTGTCGATTTCTTCTTCAGATCCTCTACTTTCTTCTGCTGTTCCTGCATGGATTCCAACCTTTCCTGCCATTTGGGTTTAGTCTTGGGTTTTTTCTTATTCTCTTCGATATTGGCCAGGATCTTGTCGTGATCAATGATGTAATTCTGGATAACATACTGGAGTACGAGTGTGATCACGTTAGACACCGTATAATACCAGGTGAGGGCAGCAGGCAAGCCATTGAAAATGCCCAACAGCATGACGGGGAATATATAGGGCATGTATTTGAGCATCGGATTATTCTGATCCGGTGTCATGCTCATGCTGTACAGTGAAATAAGCAGGCTGGTGACCACTGCAAGCAGGGTGAAAAGACTCAGGTGACTTCCAATAAAGGGAATATTAAAATTCCAGGTCAGGATATGATCATAAGACGAAAGGTCATGTGCCCACCAGAACGATTTACCCCGCAGGGAGATCTCTGCATTAAAGAAAGAATATAACGAGAAGAAAATCGGGATCTGCAGTAACGCGGGAATGCAGCCTCCCAGGGGGTTCACGCCCGCAGTCCTGAACAGTTTCATCTGTTCCATGCTGTAAGCCTGCTGATCATCTTTATATTTTTCTTTCAGCTGATCCAATTCAGGTCGAAGCGCTTTCATTTTAGCTCCACTCAGATAACTGGTATAAACCAATGGAGAAGTCAGCAAACGGATGATGATGGTAAGCAAAGCGATCACCAGGCCATAGCTGTTGATAAATCCTGAGAACAGGTTGAAAACTGGCATAACGATCACCCTGTTGATATACTTCACAAATGCATAAAAGCCCTGTCCAAGGTTCACCAGGTCTTCCAGGTCCATATCATATTTCTTCAGCACCTTGTAATCGTTGGGGCCAAAAAACAACTGCAATGGGATATCTGCATTCGCTCCGGCAGGTATGGGGATACGAAGATTGGCCATAGCTGCACCAACCACTTTGACAGTGTCTGCCTGGGGCATGGTAGTATTGATCTCGGCAAAAGAAAACCCGTTTTTTGCGATCACGGTATGGTTGAAAAACTTTTGTTTCAGGCTGATCCATTTTGCACCATTTTCCCATTTTTCAGAAAATCCATCCTTCATGGTAAAATGGTCAAACCCGTCATTGTTGTATATATCAACTTGCGTTTCCCTTCTTTCACTTAAAATATCCCTTTCCTGCTGAACCGCTTTGATCTGCCAGGCGAGGTCCAGGGAGTTTTTTCCAAGCAACTGGTTGGCTCCGATCAGGGATATATCCCAGCTCACCATATATTGATTGGCAGGAAGTGTGAATTTATGGATGATGGAACGGCCGGATGAATCAGCCAGTGTATAACTGATCGTTTGACTGCCGTCTGCATTCTTTGTAGTTGCACCTTTGGCAAAGAAGAGTTCTGAGGTCTCGCCCACATTATTTCCGC
>JAHEFC010000563.1 GCA_024640385.1 Sphingobacteriales bacterium | reverse complement strand
GCAATGCCGGCCGTCAGTTCACCCAGGGAGGCCATTTTTTCTGCATGGATCAGTTGATCCTGGGTGGCTTTCAGGTGCTCCACCGCCTGTTGAAGTTCTTCTTTCTGTTGCATCAGTTCTTTCGTTCTTTCGGCAACCAGCACTTCGAGTTCGGCTTTTTTCTCCTCAGCCAGTTGTTTCATCTTCTCTTCCTCTTCGCGTTTCTGGGTTTCATTGCGAAGGGCCTTGTTCTGCTTGTTCGCAATGATCAGCATGGCCACCATCCAGATGATGGCAAAAGCATTAGCAGCGTCAACATATGTTTCCACCGCATCTTCCCAGGATTCCGGGAGCAGGGTGGTAATGTGTTTTACGATACTTAAGATGATGAAAGGGAAATAAGCATACATGATGTTCCTGTATGGCTTTAATTCTTCCCTGTTATAGACGATGTAAATGGAAAGGATCAGCAAAGCATCGATCACAAGCCTAACGATCTCTTCAATGGGTCCAACATTGGTCAGCACAAACAAAACTGCAACAACAACAATACTTTTTTTCAAAAGCTCCTGGAGGTCGGGCAATTGTTTGTCCCTGATCAACTGTTTCCGGATCTGGGCAATGATGATGATAAGCAGTATGGCGGATAGTTGCATTCCTTATTCGGGATTCATTTTTTCTGTTCGTTCTTCAGGCCTTTTATGATGATCTCGCCTGTGCCGCTCGGGTCACAGGGATAACCGAAATCTTTTTTTACCCTTTGGGGATTATTGATTGCTGCATAGAATTCGTCGATGAATTTTAAACATGATTTTTTGGAACCTGCGGTAAGATACGGTGCGGTTCCAAATAAAGAATATACCTGGTCTTTCACTTTGTTGAAAAGTGCAAAACTCGGTGTATACTGGCTAAGGTCGGTCAGGCAATATCCCCGGTAACGCCGCTCCGTAACAGAGGCGAGTTTTAATTGCTCTGCAGGCTGAGCATAGGATGCATTTACCAGCCCGGAATGGTCAAAATCATAAGGTACGGTGAAGGGGGCAGACAGGCTGTCTTTCGCAATCAGTTTCACATTCTGCTGGTATTCCACTGACCAGTCTGTATTCCCAATCATGTATTCGAAAACAGCCATGTTTATAAAAGTATCCGGGTCGGTCAACACGGGATTAAGGTTTCTTTCAACCGAAATCAGGTTGTTTCTTTTTGCCATCTGGCTTTCTTCTTCCAGGAGAATGGAATAGAATGGCTCCGGGTTCTTTTTCTTGTCAGGGTCTTCGAATGTCAGTTTCACCAGCCTGGCCCGGAAGCTTTTTGGGGTCACCAGGTTGTAGATCCGGTAGGCCATATATTCTTTTACCACATAGTCGTCTGACTTACACGGTACCACCAGCTTCAGTTTTTGCTGCTCACTGAAAATGGTATTTTCTTTGGCCCTGGCATCTTTAAATATGAGCAGGATGGGAGGGTAGATGCAGCCCCCGATTTTCCGGCGGAAATTACCACGGGTTCTGGTTGAAACCGGTATACTGACCTCGGATGAACCATCATTGTAACGTAAAACAAGCGGATGTTCGCTGGGAACATCTGCCCTGTCGGTCACCAGGCTTTTGTAATCACCGGTCAATTTCAAATTAAGAACGGTGTCAGAATCGAACAGGCCAGATTGACCCCAGCCGCAGATGGGAATATAAATGAGGAGGTGAAAGAGGATCTTTTTCATCGGTTTTACCATCAAAAATTACATATAATTCGGCTAATTGAGAGAACAAAATGGATGATTAGTATTTGAATGACATAACTTTCCCGCCTCATCCTGTTCATTTTCGAAATCTATTTTATGGAAGGTATTTTCAGCAGGTTCAACCTGGCGGGTGAAAGGGAAAAAGATGATACCGTTATAGCCCGCATAGAAGAAGGCATTGTTTTCCGGGGAACCAATCTTTACATCCTGATCTTTGCCATTTTTGTGGCCTCACTGGGCCTGAATGTCAATTCTACCGCAGTGATCATCGGGGCTATGCTCATTTCCCCGCTCATGGGGCCTATCATGGGAATAGGCCTGGGCATGGCGATCAACGATATTCCATTGCTGCGAAGGGCTCTGCTGAATTTCAGCGTGGCTACACTGGTGGCTTTGGCTACTTCCACGTTTTTCTTCCTCCTTTCCCCGATCAATGATGCGCATTCGGAGATCCTTGCACGTACTTCTCCCAATATTTATGACGTACTCATAGCCCTTTTTGGAGGGCTTGCCGGAACTTTGGCTACTGCCAGCCGGAATAAAGGGAATGTGATCCCCGGCGTAGCGATCGCAA
>JAHEFC010000562.1 GCA_024640385.1 Sphingobacteriales bacterium | reverse complement strand
CTATGTGGGCGACACCAATAAACTGATCCCGAATACCGATGGTATACGTAACGATATCATCAATTACCTGAAAGCACTCAAAGTTCCCGTGTTAAGATGGCCTGGTGGCTGTTTTGCCGACACCTATCATTGGAAAGATGGGGTGGGCCCCAGGGCTAACCGCCCCTCTATTGTAAACAGGTGGTGGGGTGGGGTGGTCGAAGACAATAGTTTCGGTACGCACGATTTCCTGAATTTTTGTGAGCGGATCGGTGCTGATCCCTACCTGGCAGGAAATGTTGGAAGCGGCACCCCGCAAGAGCTTTCAGATTGGGTGGACTATGTCAATGAAAAAACAGGCAAAAGCCCGATGAGTAAATGGCGCGTACAGAACGGCCGTGAAAAATCCTGGAACGTTAAATACTGGGGAGTGGGCAATGAAGCCTGGGGCTGCGGTGGCAATATGAAGCCTGAGTATTATGCAAATATTTACAGGCAATATGCCACATTCATGGCGGATTGGGATAATTCCAACCGGATCTTCAGGATAGCATCCGGCGCAAACAGCGCAGACTATAACTGGACAGAAGTACTGATGCGTGATATTCCCCACAACATGCTGGAAGGCATCGCCCTTCATCATTATGCCGTGATCGACTGGAATAAAAAAAGTTCAGCCACCGGGTTTTCCGAACAGGAATATTTCACCACCATGAAACGTGCGTTTCAAATGGAAGAATTGGTAACCAGGCATTCCACCATCATGGATAAATATGATCCGGCGAAAAAAGTGGCGCTGGTTGTAGACGAGTGGGGAGGGTGGTATGATGTTGAACCGGGAACCAACGGAGCTTTTCTTTACCAGCAGAACACCATGCGCGATGCGATGATCGCAGGTGTGACGCTGAATATTTTCAATAATCATGCAGACAGGGTACGTATGGCAAATATTGCACAAACAGTGAATGTGCTGCAGGCCGTGATACTGACCAATAAGGAAAAGATCCTGCTTACCCCTACCTATCATGTTATGGAAATGTACAATGTGCACCAGGATGCCAGGCTGCTCCCGGTGCAGGTGACAACCGCTGACTATATGGTGGGCAGTGAAAAACTTCCCGCCGTCTCTGTTTCGGCATCTACTGATAAAGCTGGTGTAACCCATATCACCCTGGTCAACATTGACGCGGGCAAACCCCAGGATATCGCCATCGAAATGCGGGGCGCTAAGTTTACAGGAGTGACGGGCAGAATACTGACTTCTTCCAAATTGCAGGACCATAATACATTCGAACAGCCGGATAAGATCAGGCCTTCAGTCTATAATGCTGCCAAATGGAGCGGAGATCAGTTAACAGCTACCGTTCCTCCATATTCAGTAGTAGTGTTAACTTTGAAATGATATTTTTATACCAGAAATCAGATTTTATATGAAGAAGTTTTTTGTTTTAGTTATTGCATGCCTGTTTATCAACATGATCAGTGCATCGGCACAAACAGCGCCTAAAGACAGCACTGCCTCCAAGCCCTGGTTCACTATTGCAGACAGTGCCAGTTTCACCGGCAAATACAAGGTAGAAGGCCAGGAATTTGATATGGTTACTGTTGTGGTGAAAGACACGGTACTGTATTTTTATGCCGGCACGTATGAGGGCCCACTTGATCCGCTGACCAAAGATACTTTTCTGGCGCTTGGACAGGTAGCGATCAATTTCTTGAGGGATGCAGATAATAAGGTCATAGGCTTCAAAGCCGATGCGGGAAATGGACTTATTGAAGGAAAGAGAGAAAAACCTGCGGAAGTTCCCAAAAAATAATAATGCCGCAACTTGAATAAAACAATTTACCTGTTGATTTTCCTGGTTGTAGCCGGGATCTATACAGGATGCTCAGGTAACAGGAATACAAACTCCAAAGACAGCTCAGTATTGAAAGCAGAATGGTGGCTGACAACAGCAAACCAATCTTCCCTGCTCCAGCCGCAGGCATCATTGACTGGTACTGGCACAGGGGCTGGGATCAGTATAACCATTGATACCTCTAAAAAGTATCAGACTGTTGATGGATTCGGTTATACATTGACGGGAGGTAGCGCTCAGCTGATCGGTGCACTGCCTGCTGTGGCAAGAACTGCTTTGTTGCAGGAGCTATTCGGTTCAGGTGCAAATTCAATAAAGGTCAGTTATCTGAGGGTCAGCATCGGCGCTTCTGATCTCAATGCTGATGTTTTTTCTTATGATGATATGCCTGCCGGAGAGACCGATCCTGAATTGAAAAGTTTTTCGCTGGATAAAGACAGGAGTGGCGGCACAGGC
>JAHEFC010000261.1 GCA_024640385.1 Sphingobacteriales bacterium | reverse complement strand
AAATTCAAAATGGAAGTGACGTCCATTCTCCCTGTAGGGATGGCAGCCTGGTTCATGTTCACAATGTCAACCGGCACGGTGGTTTCGAGCTTAACACGCCCTGTAGTTCTTGTACCCACCAGCACTACATCCTGCAGTGTAGTTTCATTGGGTTCCAGCGTCACCATGATAAGATTCTCCGATCCTACGGTAACAGAAGTTGTTTTAAAACCAATGATCGAGATCTCCAAAACGTCTCCGGCAACAACATCGATATTAAATTCACCATTGGAATTGGTTGCAATACTGGATGAAGCCCCTTTCAATTTGACAGTGGCATTTACAACTGCATTGCCTGCTTTGTCTTTAACAATGCCTTTTATGTTTCTGGATTGAGAATAAACTGAGGTAGCGAATAGCAATACACTCACAAGAAAGAGTAGTTTTGAGGTATTCATGTAGCTGTTGTTGGTATTGACCAATAAGATACTTAATTTTTAGAAGTGGACACTAACCTCCTTTGGAAATTTGCAGCCGGCATAGGGTTTTTCCTTTACGGGTTACTATTGATGGACCAGGCCCTGACCAAGCTTTCTGGGAGAACTTTCAAGAAATTCCTGAGTAAAAATACCAACACAACCCTGAAGGCCATCGCAGGTGGGATGTTATCTACAGCCCTGCTTCAAAGTTCCTCAGTGATCGCCCTGATCACCCTGGGCTTTGTAGAAGCCGGTATGATCCCATTCAAAAATGCACTAGGAGTGATCATGGGATCCAACCTTGGTTCAACCATGACCAGCTGGATCATAGCCACAGTAGGGTTCAAAATGAATATAGAAGATCTTGCCTTACCAGGCCTTGCGATCAGTACCATATGCATGTTCCTTTTCAAGCCACGCAAGAATCTTTTCAACATTTTCAGGGCTGTTTTTGCCATAGCGCTGATCTTTTATGGACTGGGCTTTATGAAGGACGCTTCAAGCTCACTTGTTAAACAGGTCGACATATCAGCATACAGGGACCAACCCCTTTTTGTTTTCGTAATGATCGGCCTCATCATCACTTCGATTGTTCAAACCAGTTCGGCCACTATGGCCATAGCCCTTACTGCCCTGTATTCCAACGTGATCAGCTTCCCTGCAGCTGCGTCTGTGATCATCGGGTCCGAAGTTGGCACTTCCTTAAAAACACTGGTAGCAGGTCTCAGTGGCAGCGGAGAAAAGAAGAGAGCCGCTTTTGGTAATTTCTTTTTTAACCTGGTAACAGTGATACTGGCTTTCGTTTTTCTCCAGTTCATTATCCGTTTCATCACTGACATCGTAGGTATCAATGATCCCCTGATCGGCCTTGCATTTTTTCAAAGCCTGATCAATCTGCTTGCCATTATTGCTTTTCTGCCTTTCATTGATTTTTATGCCAAATGGCTTCAGAAACAATTCCGCAAAGATGATGAACAGGCCTCTTATGTTACCACTTCGTTTCAAAAACTCAATGAGCCAGATGCTGACATGCTGAAAGATGAAGTTCTGAACCTGATGGAAAAAAACCTTGAATTCCACGATACTGTTATGGACATCAACACACCCGAAAATGAAAGCTTCATCGAAAACGTTAAGGCATTTGCCAGGAAGTCAGGTTTTACAAACCAGATGTATAACAGGCTTAAGGTTTCTTCGGGAGAGTTGCTTGACTATCATGTGAGAGTAAGGGCAGAGCATATAGGATTAAAGGAAATTACGAAAATGGAACTATCCATGGAAGCCCTTCGCCAGATCATGCATTCCGCTAAATCTATCAAGGATATTCACCACAACATCACTGAGATGAGGGAAACTGCCAAAGACATTTTACATGACCACTACCACCGGATACAACAAGACTGGCTCGTATTCCGAAAGGATTTTGTGCTGGCAAAATACGATAGGAATTTCCTGGATATCTTAATGCACAAAGCACATACCGATATGAATGCCCATAATGAAATGATCAGGGATGGACTCAGGAATGAACAGCTTTTAGAACTGGAGGCTTCCACGTTATTCAATATAGAAAGGGAAATATTGTCGTCAAAAAAAGCGATGATCAGGGCAGCTGAAGCGTTGAACACCGATCAGTGAGCAGTACTGTTTTTTCTCTCACTGTTCACTGCTTACCTCACATTGGTCTTCCACGCATCTCCGTGGTTTAAAGAAACCTGTAATGAACATCACAGCTCCAAATACGATGGCAGGCCATGCACCATCTTTATAATACCAGATACCAGTGCCAATGAATATTGCACCGAGGGTCCATCTTAATAACCTGCTGAACAGTACCGGGTTCATAATATTTCTTATCCCCAAATTTCTGCATTTATTCCCGCATTCAGGGTGATAATGGTCACTAGCGGATCAGTGTGATCGTTCCTTTGAATAGTTGCTCCCTGCCGTCTTTGAATATGATAACCACCGAATAGACATAACTGCCCTGTGGCAGCGCCGTTCCATTTTTTGACAAACCACGCCAGCCATAGACCGGGTTATTTGGCGGTGCATTTTTTACCTGGAATACTCTCTGCCCATACCTGTCGTAAACAGAAAAATCCTTCAGGCTTTCAATATCCCTGCTCCCCAGGATGTAGAATACATCATTTTTCCCATCGCTGTTTGGCGTGAATGCATTGGGAATATTCACGGGTCCTTCACTGTATGTTTTCACATCGGCTGTATCGGATGCCGTGCATGCATTCTGGTTCCTGGCATTGAATATGATCAATTGAGAATAAGGTGCTGTCAGTATAGGATCCAGGCAGTTTGTGCAGGAAAGCATGGTGCCCGGCGACCAGGTATAACTGGTTATTTTTCCACCTGAAGCCGATGCATTCAATTGAAGCGTGGTATTCCGGTAAACAATGGTATCCTGCGGTTTTACCCTAACTGTAAATTTTTCAACTATTGACTGTGATGTGTTATTTTTTATGTCTGTTTCCGGATAACCCTGGTCAGGGAAACCTCCCTTCCCCTTATCGTTCACGGCAGCATAGATCAGGTCTCCTTTAGGACTATTGATCACGGCAAAAAAACTATCGCAAGAGCCGGCAGTCTTTCCTGGAGTATAGAAGGTAGAATCCAACGGCGCGGAACGGCCCGAATAAGGATCCGAATCATAAAAGCTCACCGGTATGTTCCTGAACACACTGTCGTACCCATTATTCATGCAGATCCTGAATTTCACCAGAGTTTTAGTATTGGTATAACATTCTGTTCCGGTGATGGTAATGGTAAAATCCGGCGGCAGAATCCTGAGTTTGGCTTCCCCTTTTATTGAGCAACCGAACTTACTCAGCATTTCCACTGTTGCCGATCCATCTGCATTCACTGTTGCCACGGGTGCCAGGCACTTGGTACAGCTCAGGGTGTTTCCAAATCCATTTTTCCATGTGACAGACGATGGATCATATACTGTGGAGCTGATCGAGAGACCCACACTGGTTTTACGCAGAATGGCCGTATCTGCCGGGGTCACTGTCACTGTTTCTGTTTTATGATCAAAACTTGTTGAATTATTGGTATAATCCTTTTCAATGATGACAGAATCGTTTGGCATGGCAAATGGAACAACCCCTTTATCATTGACAACGGCGAACAATTTGATGGGCCCCTTCCCTTTGATCTTATAAGAATAGGTTTCACATTTGCCCGAACTGTTTACCGGAACTGTGAATGGCGCGTCCATTAACTTTCCACCGGCAGCGGGATCGGCATCATAAAAGCTCAATTTCAGCCCTTTGGGTACAATTCCCTTTTTAAAGGAATTGCATATTTCGAAATTGACCAGCAGGCTATCGTTCTTATAACAGTCAACCGAGTTGATCTTAACGGTCAGGTCTTCCGCCGGCGGCACTTTAAAATCGGCATATCCGGTATCTGTGCATCCATAACTACTCACTGTGACCAGTTCGAGTTTCACATCTTTGGTCTTTGCAGTAAAAAGCGGATTGGGGCAATTGGTACAACTCAGTTCAGGAACTGCTTTCCATGAGTAGCTTACTGTTGGAGAAGGCAGCCCCTTCCCTCTGACCGTCAGCGTATCACCCGGTTCAAATGTAGCCGATGAAGGGATGATAGTTGCCGTATACTTAAAGCCCGTAAGAATGGCAACGTTGTTGAAATAATTCAGTTCATTAAGTGGAGTAGTGGGAAATTTTACCGGTACGGATTTACCACTGTCATTAAAAACCGCATAAAGGGTATTGAATTTTGCTTTCTTCACATCTATCACCAATATATACAGCTTGCCGCAGCATTTTCCAAGTACAGAATCCGGCAATATGAAAGTTGTGTCCAGTTTGACAGCTCCAGCCGTTCTCGGATCACCGTCATAGAAACTGATCGGGACTCCCTTGGGAATGGTGGCATACCCATTGTTACAAACATAAACCGTGAACCTCAGTTTGGTTTGCTGGAAGCAGTCTGCATTGATCAGGTTCAGACTTCCGTCGAATGCGGGATCGTCTACCCGGAAGCTGAAGGGTTCAGTAGTATCGCTGCAAGCACCATTTGTAGCGATAAGCCTGACCCGGTAATTACCTTTGTTCTGGAAAACATAATTCAGGTCCGTACTGGTACTGACTACGGTTTCCACCATGCCGGTATCGTTGGCCATCAGCCACTGGAAACTTGCCCCATTTACTGACCGGTTCTTGAACAGGATACTGTCCAGCATGATACTGGCTTTGGAAGCGATGATCCTTTTATCAGGATAAAATCTCGCCATCACTCCGCAAGTCACGATCACATTATGCGAATAAGATGCAAAACAGGAGGAAGTAGCATTGTAAACCTTCAACGTCACTTTATATTTTCCGTTTGCGGGGAAATTATAGGTCATCACCGGGCTGTTAGAACCTGTGACAACTCCATCAACTGACCATTCATAATTTGCACCTCCTGTGGATGTACTTGTGAATTTGATGGTACTGCCAGTGACCGGGAACCAGTTATCACGCGTGAACGATGCAAGTATATTTTCAGCACATGGTTTTGCACAGAGATCTTCTGCCAGGAGACTGTTTCTCACTGTTGCCAGCACATCACGCATCTTCACACCCTGCCCGTCTGTGAACATATTTGAACAGGCACTGTAGCCCATGAAATTCTCATTCTGGTCCGGCTGATCAATGGAGAAACCAGACAAGGTATCGGTAGTACATGAATTCTGTGGTGTAATGCAGGAACCGCCAAATACACTCTGGGGAGGCGTATCACAAATTCCATCCCCGTCTATACTACAATCTCCATTTACACAGTTGTATAAAGAAAACGTGTGTTTCAAGCCCAGATAGTGACCTGTTTCGTGGGCTAGCAGCTTTCCAAAACCTGTCACAACAACACCGTCGCGGAAATCACCGCCACTGGAATAAGTTGCATATCCACCCTCGTTCATCCTCGTCCACTTGCCACATTTGTATTCCGGATAGATCTCGGATTTAAGACCCTCTACATACCAGATATTGAAATATTTTTTTGTATCCCAGGAGATGAGATTTTTCATCCTGGTATTTTCAATATCCACATCAAAATCAGCCAATACGGATTTCGTCCGGGTAATGCCGTTCGTGTTTCCGCCATTAGGATCTTTCTGCGCAAAACAGAAACTGATACCAGTATTTGCCCCGGGGCCTGATGCATAGGCACCGGTATGTGCAAACGCATCATTGAGATCATTGATCGCGGCAATGATAAATGCATCAGATACGGCATCGGGATCACTGCTGACGATGTGAACTACTACAGGGATCTTTTGAGAAAAGACTGTTGAATAAAATGCCAGGCAGCACAGAATTAACAGGATTCGGCTACTGATCAATCTTAACATAGGGAAAGCTGAAGCACGCTCTGACATGGGAAGAGCGAAAAATATTAAAAATAATCGTAAAAAACGAGGCCTGGAGCTAATTACACTGCCCCAATAGATAATAAATGATGATGAAAATGAGAATGGTACTCAAACAACCTCCC
>JAHEFC010000260.1 GCA_024640385.1 Sphingobacteriales bacterium | reverse complement strand
TCCCTGATATCCCGGGTTTCGCTTTTCAGTGTATACCTGAATATCTCACCGGTGGGCCCATATGGTGGTTGAACATCAGGTTTCACACCATCGGGCAGGTCGGCATTGCCCAGCCGGCTCAACACCTGCTGCCTGGCAAACGCATCGTCTACATCATCATCGAAAATAATGCGGACATAACAGAGTCCGAATGCTGAGGTTGTTCTGAGATTCGCCTTCTTCTGCACACTGTTCAAGGCCACTTCAAGCGGGATGGTCACGAACTTTTCAACTTCTTCTGCGCTTCTCCCCGGCCATTGGGCAATGATAATGATCTGCGTATTGGTCACATCAGGAAAAGTCTCCACAGGGGTATTCCGATAACTGATAAATCCAATGACCGCCAGTACCGCCGTCATGAAAAACACAAAATACCTGTGGCGAAGGCTGAAATGAATGATATTCTTAATAAACTTGTTCATACCCCTTTATTTCTCCTTTAACTTTCCATAAACCAGGATCTGATTGGAAGTGATCAGTCTCTCACCTTCGGCCACTCCGGAATTCAGGAATGTAGTAGAACGGGTTGTTTTTAGAATAGAAACTTCCTTCACTTTGATGTCGTCCTGGTTATTGAATACCACCACATAATTTTTTCCGTTCTCACTGATGATGGCTGAAGAAGGCACTGAGATCGCTTTCCTACTTTCATTATTCCTGATCGTGATATTGGCAAACATTTCGGGCTTAAGCATGCCATTCTTATTGGGCAGCACGATCCTCACCTTCATCACTTTGGTAACCGGGTCCAGCACTTCATTGATCCTGTCCACCCTGCCGGAAAATACAGTATCCGGATAGGCGATCGTTCTAACATCGGCAGTATAGCCTTCTTTTATTTTCGCAACATCTGTTTCAAACACATTGGCCCAGATCCACACATCACTCACATCACCTATGGTAAAAAGGTCTCCGCTGTTATCGTTCCGGATGAAATCACCGGGGTTGATGAATTTTTCCACTACATAGCCACTCCTTGGCGCCACTACCACATAGGTTCCGTTGGCGGAAGTTCTGCCTCCGCCATTGATCGCGATCTGTTCCCGGATCTTGTTTTCATTGGCAACCGCCTTATTGTAATTTTCCTTCGCTTCTTCATATTCGCGCTCGCTGGCGATACCGTTTTTAAAAAGGTGTTCTGCATTGTTCATGGCACGTTTTGCAATGGCAACATCATTACCAGCCACTGAGAGGTCACCGTAGTTACCGGCAATCTCTGCACTGCGGATCGTTGCCAGAGGCTGGCCTGCCTTTACATAATCGCCCAGGCTTACATTTACCTTTATCACCTGGCCGCTGCTAAAAGGATAGACTTTCACCACTTTGTTATCGTCAAAACTGACCTGGCCGCTGAGTTTGACTTCATCATCTACACTAGTCATTCTGACGGTATCGATCTTCAGCAACTGCATGGTACTGTCGGAGATCAGGTGCGTTTCCTGTTTGTTCTCGCCGTCAGCATCGGCGCCATTGCATGATCCTGCTAAATAAGATGTGGTGATCAGTATCAAAATGGCTGTTATTGTTTTTCTCATGGATCTGGTTTAAAGCTTAATGATACTCCGGTTGGTAACATAGTTGAGTTCCGCAGCTGCGTTGCGCTGGTCTGTAACCAACTGCCATTGCCTGGTGCGGGTTTCCCGGTATGAATCAAAAAAATCAACGAATTCGATGAGGCTGACCTGTCGCTGACGGTAGCTGCTCACCATGTTTTTTAGTAGTGTATCGTAATCATTCTGTAACAGCGTATTGCTTTTACTGAGCATGGCCGTGGCATTACCCAGTTTCTGCCAGGCTGCTCCTACTTCCTTATCCACTTGCGAACTTAACTGCTCCACCTGCATTTGGGATTGCTTCACGGCAAATTCAGCAGCATTGATATTCCCCTTGTTGCGATTGAATACCGGTAACGGAAGTGAAATATACAGGCCCCAATAGTCCGGAACATAGCTGTTCAGTTTATCGTATTCAATACCAGTGTTTAGATCCGGATATTTCATGGCGTTCTGCAATGCCAGGTTATGCACCTGGAACTGATTCTGGGCACGCATCATATTCAGGTCCGGTCTTGATGTACTGGCAGTATCTTTCAGTTCAGTGAGGGCTACATTTTTGATCTGTTCGGCAGGCAGAATGTCCCCGGAATCTGATCTGATCCAAACTGAATCCTGGAGCTGCAGCAGAATACCCAACTCTTTTTGTATATCGAACTGCCTCCTGATATTATCATTATAATCATTCTGCAGTGAGAACATCAATGCCTTGATCCTGATATTTTCTTTCTGGGACACATCACCCTGCCTGAACATTTCATCCATGCCCCTGACCAGTGATTCCATGGTGGCCAGTTCATTCTGGTATACCGCTGCAGTGTTCTGCAACCTCGCCAGTTCATTCATGTCCGTAGACAGGGTAAACCTGAGATTTCTCATCAGGTCTGCGAATTGCGCCTCTGCGCCTGAGAGGTTATCTTCAGCAAGTTTCGTTTGCTTCCTGATCTTTCCTGCTGTTCTGATCAGTTGCATTACCTGGATATAGACCTGCCCGTAAGCCTGTCCATTTTCACTGGTATGGCGGAACCATTTCCCGTCAAAAATGTTCTGATCAGTGTTTAACACGGGATTATCCCAGACCTTGGCCTGCCTGATAAGCGCTTTATGAATATCTATATTATAATGTTCGGCAAGAAGACTGAGGTTTTTCTGAAGAAAGATCTCTTCTGCCCTGGAAACCGTAAGCGTCAAGGTATCAACCGAACGCTGTGCAGCTGCAAGCTGAGGTGATGAAAAAATAAAAATCAATACAACAGAGAATATAAGATATCCTCTTTTTGTGTTAGGCATGTCCGTACTTTTAATTCCAGCACAAAGGTCTGATCAGGTTTTCATCAGCATTTCCTTCGCTCGATGAACAGGCAAAAAATATCGGCAGAACCAATCAATAAATTGGCAGGTAATCGATCATCAGATCAGAATTGGCGAACCATGGCAACACTGTAGACTCCGTTGCCATAGCCGGGCATGACCATGGTGTGAAGGGCCCTGCCATTAAAGAAGCGTTGCTCTATTCTTGGGTACAGCCAATAAGCGATCCTGGTGGACGCAATACCTATCCCGGCACCTGCAACCACATCGCCAAGCCAGTGATCATTGTTATACATCCGCATGAATCCGGTTGCTGCGGCCATGGCATATCCCGCCACCCCGATCCATGGAGATACATCCTTGTATTCTTCTCTAAGAAATTCAGCACCGGCAAATGCCGTTGCGGTATGTCCTGATGGAAAGGATAACTGGTCAGAATGATCAGGCCTCCATTCATGTGTAAGATGTTTCAGTGATGTAACGGTAACCCCCAATATGAGATTTGATGTCAGGTAGATCATGCTGGCTTCACCTAACCTGTGCTGACTGGGAATGCCCATCGCCTTCAATGCATAAAAACCTGCAGCTGGAGCATATTGAAGATAATTATCGACATAGGCCTGCGTGTGGGTATGCTCAATATTCAGCTCCTCCCTGAGTTCCTTGTTGACATTCATGGTTTCACCTTTGTGCAAACTGGTGACACCATACAGGAACATGGCCGAAGGCAGAATAAATTGCCTGATCCGTAAAGGTTTTGAAGATGGCTGCTGTTGCGGCAACGAAACACTGTCTTGCAGCATGCCGGCGTCCTGGGCAGAAAGATCGAGATGAACAGTGATGCAGGATAATACCAGTAAGAAATAAATTACCTGCTTCAAGGGACGGTGATCTTTGTTCATGGTTTCATCACTTTGCTTAATGCAAGGGGAAGTTGCAGAAGGTCGAAATCATTCTCATATACCAGGTATTTGTTCTCCCAGTATGTTGCATATTTTTCCTTGAACTCTCTCAAGCCACGATAATGCCAGAACCGGCGAATCCTTGCAGAGGCGATCTTGATGATCCTTTCCGCCGTATTCTCCGGTTTTGTGATCCCCGTCATCGGAACAAGACCCAGGTTGATATATGAGAGTCCTCTTTCCTTTGCATATTCAACCAGGGCTACGATCAGGGCATCCATAGCTCCAGCCGGGGCATCGGCTGTTTTCCTGATAAGGTCATAGGTGCATTCATCTTCCGCATGATCAGGAATAATGTTCAGGAATGCCTTGATATTATCTTCCTGGTCTTCAAGAACGATCAGATCCTGCTCACTGATCTCGTTTTCGTCAAACATCCCCTGGGAAAATATCATTTCTTCCTTGTGATAACTGGCAAGCCACTCGTCTGAAACCCTTTGCAACTTTTTCAGAAATTCAGGATCGTGAGGAGGTTTTACCAATGAAACTTGGTATCCTTTTTTCTGCAGGGTATTCAGCCCGTTGCGCAGTGATTTCCTATCCCGGCCCTCCAGGCTGAAACTACTGGTGTCGAGGATGGCCTCCTGTCCAATCAGGAGTTTATTCATCTTTAACTGGCTGAACCAGGGCATACTGTTTTCATTCACCCTGTAGAATGCTGTTTTCAATCCCATTCTGTGACAGTTGCTGTCAAACTCCCGCAAAACATCTACTTTATACTCTTCCGCACATACAGGTTCCTCCAGTACGATCGCAAATCCGCCAGACACCCGGTAGGCTACGAATGCATCATGTATTTCGGAGAAGAAAAATAGTTTGTCGCGGTAAAGTTTGAAATAGTCAACTGATGAATGACCATATTGATCTACCAGTAACCTGGCGCGTGAAATGGCATCAACAGCATTCCTTTGCAGCTTCAGATGGGGCCTGATCAGGGAGAACAGAAAAAAAGCCCAGGTAACAAATCCGGTGATCCTGATGAACCAGACAAACTCCACGCCAAACCTGGTCAGCGGATGGAGTGATTCATCTTTTACAAGCAGGAATATTTTCATACTATGTTCCAAAGACTGGACCCAGGTAAAGTCTTCTCCAAAATGCTTCATATCAATAAAGTAAAAACTGCTAAATCCAAACAAGAGAACTGCGGCCATTCCGATGAACGCTGTTTTTACTCCTGCGATCATCCACCTGCTGCTGCTCCTGATCCGGTACTGGTTACCCGAAAATGCCAGTACAAGCAGCGTAAGACCTGCAATCATGGCTTCTTCATAGTCAAATGCTTTGGTCAGGTGACCAGCCAGGGAAAAAACAGTAAAGAACATGGCCAGTATCCAGGCATTTCTGAACCCCCTGATCAGGAATGCGGAAGTTACAAGTAAAGCCAGGCCAACAAAAAGGACCATGAAATTGGAAGCATGAATGATCTCAAGCGGGATATATTCCCTGAGCAAACTCATTCTGTGATGCACCGGTGGCGTCAATACCGAAATGATATTGATCACTCCAAGCAATGAAGTTAGCAGAACCGGAACCACTCTCAACATAAATTTCCTCCCCTTCCAGGCAAAAGCAAATAACCCGGCAAAAAGGGGAAGCCAGAATTCAAATACCCTGTATAGAATGGCAATGGAAAGAGCAGTGGGTGCGTTGTATCCAAAACGTCCCAACACATAGACCATAGATAACTCGACCATTCCAAGTCCACGAAGAAACGGCGACACGATCATCATGATCACCGCCACCATATATGAAGATGCTGCGGCCCCGAATGCAGGTTCTGCACCAAGTGCCAGCATGGCCAGGTAAACATGTACCACACCAGCCAGTTCAACAAAAAGAGAATAGATCACAGCGGAAAACAACTGGGATCGCCTCAGTTCCCCCGCAAATATTTCATCAATAACGGGCGCCACCCGGGGAATTCTGTTGGTGAGGAACCGGTACAATTTTTTTTTCTTTTTCAGATCTCCATAGGCCCATATCATGAAAGCAAGTATTCCCATTACCATCGCCAATCCCCACCAGACATAGCCGAACCCTGAATGGCTGAATAACATGTAAACCAATACGGGCAATCCAACCAATACCACTGTAAGCATACTGGCGAACCCAT
>JAHEFC010000259.1 GCA_024640385.1 Sphingobacteriales bacterium | reverse complement strand
TACCGCTCCACTCAGGAGTACTTTATTGGACTGATCCTTTCCGATCTTGCTGGTATTTTCAAACATAGCACCCTGGAGTCTTTTGTAAAAATTCAGGAAATAACTCTGGTTCTGCCTGATGTCGATGTCGCCGATCGCGAACCTCCAGTCTTTTTTCGAAAACTGGATAAAGACCTGGTCAAACTCATTCAGGTTTTGCGTATTACCGTCTGGCTGTATGGGTATATTGTTATCACTAATGGCCGCAGCGAGCTGAATACTATCGCCCAGGTAGCCGTTCAGCTGGAGATTCAGGCTTGAATTCACCACCACATCCTGCCGGTTACCGAACGAGAGACCCCTGCCGAAGCTACCGTTATAGGTGATGTTACCGAAATCGAACATATTCTCGTCTTCACCCTTTTTCCCTTTACGCGTGTCTATAGGCCCGATGATGTATTTCTGCATCACCGTATCAAACTTCATTCTCTGGGCCGGGGCATTGAGCCGGGCCGGGAATACCCGGTATGTGACAGGTATACTGTCTGCAGGGGGAAGATTGATCCAGGTGAGGGTACCATTTATGGGGTCAATGGTATACCAGGTGCTGTCTACTCCATTGATTTTTAAACTATTAGGGATGATGGACAAGGAATCGATCTCTACCTTGCCTTTTCTAACGGGTATCCATTTGTTCCGCAGATTAGAAGATGAAGGTTTTTGAGCTTTTACCTGGGTAGCCAATACCACAAAGACCAGCAGCCATATTACCCGGTTCCGGAACAAGAGGTATGCGTTTTTCTATAAATGCCTAAAAATAGGATTTATTGTGCAAGTGACTGAAATTCATAGGAAAGGCGAAAGGTGTGAGGCGAAAAGCGAGAGAAAAAATCTGTTCTCTCCAGCCTTTCGCCTCTCGCCTCTCGTCTCTCGTCTTAAGATTTGATTTTCATCGCAACCGGATCCCAATTAATGATCTTCCTTTGCTCATAACTGAGGTTGGCCAATACCGCCGGTCCGGCTGCGCGGAGGCCAAAGCTGGCGTCTTCTACTACCTTCTTACCTGTTCTGATGGCTTCGAAGAAGTTCACAAAATGATCATACCTGTCGTCGTATCCCTGTGGAGCGGCAAATTTGGTCTCAACGGGTTCGGCCCTTTTCTTGTCGTCTTCAGTATATTTTTTGGCGTACCAGTCCGCAAAATCTTTTTGCTGTTTTTCAGTAAAAGTGAAATAACTGTCGTAGCCGCCGTACCCGGGTGCTTTGGCCAATTTGGCGCTTTTCATGGTGAATTTATTGCCCTGTAGTTCCAGTACGCCTTCAGTGCCGGTCACTCTTGTCCGTCCGCCACCACCCGATCCATCTGCAAAATTCACCCGTAACATCATCTGGAATGGAGGATGGCTAGAGGTTTTTGGATAATCCATAATAGCTGCCATCACATCCGGCACATCGCGGCCATCTTTCCATAAACTGAGCTGACCGGCAGAAAATATCCTATCCGGTCCGTACGAATCAAGCGCATGATGTACAGCAGAGATCAGGTGTACAAACAGGTCTCCCGCTACACCAGTACCATAGTCCCTGTAATTCCTCCACCGGAAAAAACGTACAGGATCAAAAGCATGCTTGGGCGCATCTCCGAGGAATTTTTCCCAGGAAACTGTTTCCGGCGATGCATCCGTTGGTATGGAATATTGCCAGGCACCCATGGCACTATAACGGTCGTTGATGGCTTCGATCATATTCACTTCCCCAATTGCACCGGACTTGATGATCTTCTTTGCTTCTGCAAGCGCTACAGAACTTACACCCTGGCTGCCCACCTGGTAAACCTTGCCCGTCTCTTTTTCCGCTTTAATAACAGCATGCCCCTCTTCCACATGCTGGATCATGGGCTTCTCACAATACACATGTTTACCGGCTTTCATGGCCGCAATGGAAATGTGATCGTGCCAATGGTCGGAAGTAGCAATGATCACAGCATCTATATCTTTCCTGGCCAATAATTCCTTATAGTCACGGGTAGTATACAGGTCTTTACCCCAGATCTCCTTACAGCGGTCAAGTCTGCCCTGGTAAAGGTCGCAAACACCCGCAAGCTCCACACCAGGTACCTTAAGTGCTGTTTCCATATCACCATGGCCCATGATGCCCATTCCAATTCCTGCAACTCTGATTTTGTCGTTAGAACTGATCTTTTTTTCTGCATCCAGAATATGAACTTTTTCTTCACCGAAACCTGCCAGTGACGATGCACTGACAAGCGCAGCAGTTCCTCCGAGCTGCCTTAGGAATTTTCTCCGGGATGATGCCATAGTTGAGTTTTTTTCAATTTAAACCATAAACAAATACAACGATATCAGAATTCATTTCGCCTTTGCAAATTTGGGATCAACGATCTCCCATTCGCGGATATGGGAGCAGCTGTGCTCTTTTTTCAGGATTGCATCAAAACGTTTTCCAAGTTCCGGCATTTTTGATGCGAGGTCAGTAGTTTCCCCCGGATCATTGGCAAGATCATATATTTCCCAGGGAGACGACCTGTCTGTTTTCAGATTGGATTTTACTCCTTTCCAATTGCCCATACGGATGGCTACCTGTCCCGATTTTTCGGGGAATTCAAAATAAAGGTAGTCGTGTGCTTTTTGTTTCTGACCTGTCATCGCCGGCAGGAATGAAATACCGTCATTAGCCGGTACTTTCTGTTTAGTGATGTCGGCCAGGGTGGCCATCAGGTCGAATTGTGCTGAAATATGATCCGTCACGGATCCGGCTTTGACTTTGCCCGGCCACTTTACAATGAAGGGTTCCCGGATGCCTCCTTCGTATAGGTCCTGTTTCAAACCCCTCATGCCCGCTGCGCTGTTAAAGAATTTTGCGTCTACCCCTCCTACAAAGGTGGGACCGTTATCGCTGGAGAACATCACAATTGTATTTTTTTCCAATCCCAGTTCTTTGAGCATAGCCATCACCCTTCCCACCTGCTTATCCAGGTATGTGATCATGGCAGCATAGGTTGCCAGAGGATATTTTGTTGGCGTATAGCCTTTCTCACCGTAATAAGGCTTCTCCGGGAACTTACCTTTATATTCATTCAAAGCTTCTTCTGGTACCTGCAAAGCCAGGTGAGGAGAGGTATATGGAAGATATAAGAAGAATGGCTTGTTTTTGTTTTTGTTCAGGAACTCCATGGTCTTATCCCCCATCCTGGTAGGAGCATAATCCTTCCCGCGAAATGAATCAAAAATACTGTCGGGAGAATCTTCGGGTATACGTGCATGTCCGGAATAAGGCCTGTTGCGGAGTGTGTCCCATTTCCCGTTTTCCCAAAGGTGTGTGGGATAGAGATTATGGGCCTGCTTCTGATCGAGATAACCATAGAAATAATCAAACCCCTGTTTATTGGGATCTCCTGTACCATACCACATACCCAATCCCCATTTACCAATGGCCCCGGTTGTATATCCCGCCTGTTTCATCAGCCTGGCGATCGTGAATGCTCCTTCATAGAGTGGCATTTGCCCACCTTCCAGTGCGTCTTCGAATTGCCCCAGTTCATAATTACCCCGGATATAAGAGTGCCCGGAATGCTTTCCGGTCATGAGCATGGCACGTGCCGGTGCACATACGGGTGCTCCCGTATAATGCTGGGTGAATCGCATGCCCTCGGCAGCCAGCCTGTCCAGGTTGGGCGTCCGGATCTTCTGCTGGCCATAACAACCCAGTTCCCCATAACCCAGGTCATCTGCATAGATATAAATGATATTGGGTTTTTGCTGCGCCTTTGCTGCAGAGAACACAAAGAAGAGAATTAGCGAATACAACTTTGAATACATTATCCCGGATTGTTTTACAAATGAAAAAGCTGTTGATCTGGATCGCTGATCGCGTGGAGATGAAAAATTGATTACCATCTGCCAACCGCTATCCGCCATCTTAAACAACAGCCTAATGTAAATTAATAAAACTGATTAATCTTCCCCGGACATAGACGCCTGCAAATATTCCCGGTTCAACCTTGCAATGTTCACTACGGATATTTCCTTGGGACATTCTGCTTCGCAGGAATAAGTATTGGTACAGCTTCCGAATCCTTCTTTGTCCATTTGGGCAACCATATTTACTACCCGCTGCCTGCGTTCGGGTTCACCCTGCGGAAGCAGGGCCAGGTGCGATACTTTGGCCGAAAGGAAGAGCATGGCAGAAGAATTTTTACAGGCTGCCACACAGGCGCCGCATCCTATACAAGCCGCAGCTGCAAATGCATCATCCGCCTTGTCTTTTTCCACTGGAATTGAATTGCCGTCTACTGCATTACCCGTATTAACCGATACATATCCGCCTGCAGCAATAATGCGATCGAACGCGCTACGGTCAACGATCAGATCACGCAATACCGGAAATGAATTGGCCCTCCAGGGTTCAACCACAATGGTATCCCCGTCTTTATACTCACGCATATGGAGCTGGCAGGTTGTGGTGGCTTTCCATGGACCGTGAGGACGGCCATTGATCACCATGGAACAGGTACCACAGATACCTTCCCTGCAGTCGTGATCAAAAGCAATGGGTTCCTGGCCTTCAGCGATCAGGCGCTCATTCAATACGTCGAACATTTCAAGAAATGACATTTCAGAAGAGATGTCTTTTACCTGGTAGGTTTCGAAACCACCCGATGCTGATGTGTTTTTTTGCCTCCAGACTTTGAGCGTGAGGTTCATCAAGTAATGCTCCATATGAAGTAAAAAGTTAAAACTAAAATTTAAAAATATTCATCACATTCACCACATTCATCACATTTATCACATTCTTATTTGTAGCTGCGCTGGCTTGGCTTCACCACATCGTACAGCAGCTCTTCTTTGTGAAGCTGCCAGTTGCTTTCTCCCTGGTACTGCCAGGCCGACACATACATGAAGTTAGCGTCGTCCCTCATAGCTTCTCCTTCCGGAGTCTGGTATTCTTCCCTGAAATGACCACCGCAGCTTTCATTGCGATCCAGCGCATCAAGGCACATCAGTTCGCCGAGTTCGATGAAATCCGCAACCCTCCCTGCTTTATCCAGTTCATTATTCATTTCATTGATGCCGCCTGGGATCTTTACATCACTCCAGAATTCTTTCTTCAGTTCCCTGATCTCCTGGATGGCCTGTTTAAGTCCCTGTTCATTCCTCGCCATACCACATTTGTCCCACATGATCTTACCAAGACGCTTATGGAAACTCTCTACGGTTTGTTTCCCGTTTATGGATTTAAGTTTTTCTAGTTTACTCTTCACTTGCCTTTCTGTTTCTTCAAACGCCGGGTGTGATGTGGGAATGGCATTGGTGCGGATCTCATCAGCAAGATAATTACCCACTGTATATGGAGCCACAAAATATCCGTCGGCAAGGCCCTGCATCAATGCAGAAGCACCCAATCTGTTCGCACCATGATCGCTGAAATTACATTCACCCAGCGCGTACAATCCGGGTATGGAAGTCATCAGCTCATAATCCACCCAGAGACCTCCCATTGTGTAGTGCACTGCGGGATAGATACGCATAGGCACGTTGTAAGGATTTTCCCCGGTGATCTTTTCGTACATGTCGAAAAGGTTACCGTATTTTTCTTTTACTACTTCTTTACCAAGTTCTGTAATGGTGGCTGCATCAACATTGCCGAGGTTCCTCTTACCCACTTCGATCTTACCATATCTTTCGATGGCTGCAGCATAGTCCAGGTATACGGCCTGCTTAGAACTTCCTACCCCATGCCCTGCATCACATCTTTCTTTTGCTGCCCTGGACGCCACATCACGTGGTACCAGGTTTCCGAAGGCAGGATATCTTCTTTCCAGGAAATAATCCCTTTCTTCTTCAGGGATATCATTTGGCTTCCTGTCGTCACCCGCTTTTTTAGGAACCCAGATGCGGCCATCATTTCTTAATGACTCAGACATGAGGGTAAGCTTTGACTGGTGGTCTCCACTGACCGGAATACAGGTAGGATGGATCTGG
>JAHEFC010000561.1 GCA_024640385.1 Sphingobacteriales bacterium | reverse complement strand
CGGAAAATATTGAGCATGAACTGGAACACCTGCAGCATTCCGATAGGAAATACCGGTTGCTGGCAGAAAGGGCCTATCACCTGATCAGGGCAGAGCGGATGAAAGATATTTCTAAAGAAGAGCTGAGGGGAAATATCAGGGATGCACTGAACCGAAATTCATTTAATCTGTATTCATATATCCAATCGTATCTTCAACAACATGAGTGATCAGACTATAAAAATGGATAAGCCTGTGGTGGCCGGAACAGAACCTGTTTGTGTATCTGTTGTGCCCGAAAAAAATTATTCCTGGTGCACCTGTGGCCTAAGCCAGAAACAACCTTTTTGCGACAGTGCACATAAACAGATCGAGGGCATGCCTTACCGCAGCCTCAAACTGAAATTTGAAACTCCCCAGGACGCCTGGTTCTGCATGTGCAAGCAAACCAAAACGCCTCCATTCTGCGACGGCTCATTTAACGGTTGCAAACCAGGGTAAATCATGTTTCAAATTATAATAGCCTTTATCCTGCCTGAAGGCCACTTACAGCAATTTCTATACATTGCTGTATAATACCTTATTATGGTTCGCATACTATCCCTATTGGCAGTAACACTGGCAATTTCGTTCAACAGCTATTCCCAGCAACTTTTCACTATGTCCAATCAGTGCCTGGCGCAGATGAAAAACGCAGACAGGCTGAATAACGAGAAGAAATATGATTCCGCGCTTGCTGTTTACCGATCCATGGGCAAATGTGATTCAAAAGATGCCAAAGAACAGAAAGCCGCAGGTGCTGCCAGGTCTTATAACGGTTTGAAAAACTACGATATGGCCATTGCTTCCGCCAATGAGGCCCTTAAGCAAACGAAGAATACCAGTATCAATGGTTATTTCGAGCGGGCGATCGCCTACAATGGCAAGAAGTTGACTGATTCATCCAGGGCTGATTTTGAAAGGATCATCCAACTCACAGAAAAAAACCAGAATATAAAGGAAAGGGCAACGATCTATGCGATGATCGGAGATCTCTATTGGAGATCAGGCATGAAAGATTCAGCGGTTTCCAACCTGGATAAGGCCATGGCCCTCGATCCGGCAAATGCTTCTTTCTATATTCAAAAAGGCGATATGGCAGCTAAAGAAGGTAACTATGATGCAGCCTTCGTACAGTATGATAAGGCCGTTGAACTGGGCAGAACTGATATCGACATGTACAAGATCAGATCCGGAGCGAGGATGAAAATGGTGCAGGACAAATACAAAACAGAAAATGCACAGGAGCTGAGGAGTAAAATGACCCCAACAGAAAAACAACAGGTTTGCACCGAGCTAAAGAAACTGATCTCACTGGGTTATAAAGATATGAAGGCTGACATGTTTGATGCCTTGGTTTGTAAATAGTCAAAATTCAAAATATGAAAAAGATCATTGTTGCCGTGTTGGCCATTTCAATAATTTTTGCGGGATGCAAAACCATGAACAAAACACAGAAAGGTGCAGCCGCGGGAGCAGCGGGTGGTGCGCTCATTGGTGCTGCAGTGTCTGGAGGAAGTGTTTGGGGGATTCTCATCGGCGCTGCCGTTGGTGGAACAGCCGGGGGATTGATCGGAAAGAAGATGGATCAACAGGCTAAAGAGCTGAAACAGGCCATTCCAACGGCACAGGTTGAACGCGTTGGCGAGGGTATCAACATGACCTTTCAGTCGGGCCTGATGTTCAGCATTAATTCGGACAAGATCGCTGATTCTGCAAAAAATGACCTGGAAGCTGCAGCGGCAGTTTTTAACAAATATCCCGAGACCAATCTGCTCATTGAAGGACACACAGACGATACCGGTAAAGACGAGTATAATATGACCCTGTCTGAAAAAAGAGCCAATGCCGTAGCGGATTACCTGATTTCAAAAGGCGTTGCTGCAAACAGAATTGAACGCAAATGGTATGGTGAGAGCCAGCCGAAATATCCAAACGACAGTGAAGCCAATCGCCAGCTCAACCGTAGGGTTGAGATAGGGGTGTATGCAAATGAGAGTATGAAAAAACAGGCGAAAGAAGGAAAGCTGGAGTAAGAGGGTCAGAAGATTTTGCGCCAATTGCAACCTGCAACCTGCCGCCTGCAACCTGATCACTCGGGTCGCTTAGATCTGAAGTAATTATAACCTACCCACCCAATTATGGCAAATGGTGCAAACATCAGGTAGATAATACCGGTATTCAAGCCTTTGGCAGGTTTGTGGCCCAACTGTTGTGCAGTTTTAGTACAGATGGAACACTGAGCATCAGCGTTCTGCTGAACAAACAAAAAACTGAA
>JAHEFC010000258.1 GCA_024640385.1 Sphingobacteriales bacterium | reverse complement strand
TGATGAATCATTCGCTGAGGTATAACAGCACGTTTCAGCCCAGGGAGAATTTTAAAAACACTTACGATTCATTGTCCGGGGACAGGTTGTACAGGAATGAAGGATCGAAATTTGTTGATATCACCCGGTTATCCGGCATCAACAGCTCCAGTATCGGGTATGGACTGGGCATCTGTGTATCTGACATCAATTTCGATGGCTATCCTGATATCTATATCGCGAATGATTTTCACGAGAATGATTATCTCTATATCAACCAGAAGAACGGGACATTCAAAGATGAGATGGAGACCAGGCTGATGCATACCAGCCAGTTTTCCATGGGTGTCGATATTGCAGACATTAACAATGACCTCCAGCCTGATATTGTTACGCTCGATATGCTTCCTGAGGATCCTTATATTTTAAAGCGCTCTTTAGGGGAGGACGAATATAATTTGTACCGCATGAAACTGCGTTACGGTTATAGCCACCAGTATACGCGGAACCAACTGCAGTTGAACAGGGGCAACGGGGTGTTCAGTGAAGTGGGTTTCTATGCAGGTATTGCGGCATCAGACTGGTCGTGGTCGGCCTTATGGATGGATTTCGAGAACGATGGTAAAAAAGACCTGTTCATCTCCAATGGGATACCAAGACGGCTGAATGATATCGACTACGTGAATTATATTTCGAATGATGTGATGCAGGATAAGATCAGGAGTGATAAGATGGACAAAAAAGATTTTGACCTCTTGGATAAATTTCCGCAGATCAAGCTGGCGAATAAGTTTTACGGGAATGGAGGTGATGTGAAATTCAATGATGACGGAAGCCAGGTAGGGAATAACAAGCCAACATTTTCCAATGGTTCTGCTTATGCTGACCTGGACAATGACGGAGACCTGGATATCATAGTGAATAATATTGATGAGCCTGCATATATCTACCGCAACAACGCCGATAACAAAAATTATATCAAGGTGAAGGCCGTGGGTGATTCCGCCAATATCAACGCCATCGGTGCACGGATGATCCTGTTCAGTGGCGATAAGAAGATCGCAGTGGAAAAGAATCCCGTGCGTGGTTTTCAGTCTAGCATGGAGATCCCTTTGCAGTTGGGCAGGGGCGAATTAAAACCCGATTCTGTGTTGTTCATCTGGCCTGACCAGACTTACGAAAAACTGGATACCGGCAAAACGGATATCATCATACAATATAAAAAAGGCCTTCTAAGATTCAGTGCTGGTATGGAGCCGGTACAAAAAGGGCCGGTGTTTGCGGATGTCAGTATGGCATCAGGTCTTGACTACGTTCATCGTGAAAATGAATACGTAGAATTCAACAGGGAGCCGCTGCTTCCTTTTATGCTTTCCATGGAAGGTCCTGCGCTGGCTGTGGGAGATATGAATAATGACGGGCTGGACGATATTTTTATTGGCGCCGCGCGTAATGCCAAAGCCGGACTCTTTATCCAGGAAAGTGCCGGGAAGTTCAGGCGTGTATTTGATGACGTGATAGGGGCAGACAGTTTGTTTGAAGATGTGGATGCTGTTTGGATGGATGTGAATGGTGACAAATTCAGTGACCTGGTGGTTGCTGGAGGAGGAAATGAATATTATGGTGCAGACAGCCTGATGTTGCCAAGGATCTATTTGAACGATGGGGGAATGCGATTGATCCGGCAGCCTTTAGTGAAGGGGGTATCCTTTACGCCATCCTGTATTCTTCCTTTCGATTTCAACGGGGACGGGAAGATGGATCTTTTTGTAGGAAGCAGAACCAAAACATTTGCTTACGGTACCATCCCGGAATCTTATATCATGATCAATGATGGCAGGGGAAATTTTTCGGATGCAACGCAGTCACTGGCACCGGAGTTAAAGACTGTGGGCATGGTGAAAGATGCTAAGATGGTTGACCTGGACGGGGATAAGCAGGAAGACCTTGTGATTGCATTAGAGTGGGGTGGCATCACTGCCTTTATGAATAAAAACAGGTCAATGGTCCGGACGCCTATTCTTGCGCTCAAGGGCTGGTGGAATTTTGTCCGGCCGGTTGATATCGACAATGATGGTGATATGGATCTTATTGTTGGCAACCAGGGAGAGAATTGCAGGATCTCGCCATCGTTGAAGGAACCAGTGAGGATGTATTATGGCGATTTTGACGGGAATGGTTTATATGAGCAGTTTGTGACTTATTACCTGAAAGGTCAGGAGATACCGTTTGCCAATAAAGCGGAACTGGAAAAGCAGATGCCCGGGTTGAAGAAGAAATTCCTTTATGCCGAAGATTTTGCCAAAGCGGGTATTGATCAGATCATTGAGCGAACCAAACTGAATAATGCAAAAGTCTATTCTGCCGAATCATTTGCCAATATGTTACTGATCAATGAAGGCAATATGAAATTCACGGCGCATCCATTGCCTGCTGAGGCCCAGTATACCTGTTATAAAGATGCACTGGTATATGATGTGAATGGAGATGGGTGGAAAGATATTTTGCTTGGGGGTAATTATTATGGAGATGCCATTGCGATGGGGAGGAACGATGCTGATCAGGGCACAGTGCTGTTGAATAATAAAGGGGAGCTTGAAGCTGTTAATACCAGGAGCCTGATCATCCGGAACCAGGTGAGGAGATTGAGCACAGTTCGAATCGGTTCGGGTTTGGCTATTGTGATGGCAAGGAATGATGATAGGGCGATGCTGATTAGATTGGCGGATTAATTCCGAATTCCGGATTCCGGATTGCGGATTCAATTCGGAATCCGCAATCCGGAATCCGGAATTATTCAGAATACAGGATAACAAACCTTCAACCTCACCTGTTGTGAATCGCTGAAGCCATAACCGCTGTCGAGGTATTTATGAAATGGGATGGCCATGGTTACAAAGCGGTTGTCGATCCTGTAATTTTCCAGTGCGGTATAGGCTTTTGGAACATCTCCATACTTGCCGTTATAATCGATAACCAGCAGGTTTCTCTGGTAGGGCATCATCTTATAACTCACTTTGTCGCCATCTTTTGTGTCAATCCGTTTAGTTACACCTATGCCGGCATAAATGGTCCTTGAACTGTCGCTGCCATCTGTGAAGTGGAATATTCTCACGCCATTATAACCTGCATCGCGTTTGTTGGCTTCATCGATCAGCATATCATACAAAGCTTTGGATTCGGAGGCAAAATCAGCGCGGCGGATCTTTTTAGATGCAAACAGGAAAGAGGTATCTGTTACCAGGGTACCTTTAATATCGAATCCGTATAATTTTTCCGGGTTATCCAGGTAGCTGCTGAGGGAATCCAGACTGGCTTCAGCGTCTTTGGCAAAACTGTTTTTGCTGAACAGTGAGTTCCACCTGGTAGTGAAATAGCTCAGTATGATATATGAAATATGTGCAGAGTCTTTATCAGCTGCCACTGATAAAGAGTAGTCAAAATGTCCATTTGGGCTGGATCTTCTGAAATCAATTTTCAGCAGGGATAGTTTCTCGATCGTAAGCGTATCGGTGCCATGGACCATTCTGTCATTCTTGAACGGAAACGGGTTGACGGTGAAAGGCACTACCCAATTATGCATATTTGAAGTATCAGAAAAATACTCCATCGCCTTAAGGGCCGGAAGGTCAACTTTCACAACTTTTGTTTCTTCAATTTGCCGGCTGAGAGTGAATCCAAAAAATGCGAGCAGGGCGATGACTGCCACAACTATGATGATACGGTTCATTCCGCAAAGATAAAGGGCGGAGTTATTGGTTGTTGGGTCCCTACCTCCAAGGTCCCTACCTCCAAGGTAGGGACCTTGGAGGTAGGGACCTTGGAGGTAGGTAGGATTTTAAAAACTAAGCAAAATATTTATTGAAAATCAATGAGTTACAAGGGTGCGTGAAAAAAATCCTTACAAATTTGTCTTTTTTGACGGGTGATTAACCTACCTTTGCGTCCCCGCATGAAGCGGGACTGCCGGGTTGGCGGTAGTTTTTGATAACCAATCCCGAATGATCGGGAAGAAAAATTTAAAGAATGAGCAAGTTACATTTCACCACAAAGCATGCGAATGCAGCTTCCGTGCAACGTAAATGGCACGTTGTGGACGGGACCAATCAAACTGTGGGGCGCATGTGTAGTAAGATCGCCGCGATACTTCGTGGTAAGAACAAGGCTTACTATACCCCTCATGTTGATTGCGGAGACTTCGTTATTGTTATTAACGCGGACAAGGTAAAGTTCACAGGAAACAAGATGGACGAGAAGGAATACCTGACATTTTCAGGGTATCCCGGAGGTCAGAAAGCAGAGATCGCTAAAGACCTGCTGAGGCGCCGTCCTGAAGCTGTGATCGAAAGGGCTGTTCATGGCATGTTGCCAAAGAATCGTCTCGGTCGCAAAATGATCAAGAAACTATTTGTTTACGCAGGTGCTGAGCATCCACATACAGCACAACAGCCTGCTGAACTTAAATTCTAAAACTGTCCAAACAAATTATAATGGAAAAGCAGAAAAATGCAGTTGGCCGTCGTAAAGAAGCTGTAACACGCGTATTCATCTCCAGGGGTGATGGCAAGATCACAGTGAACGACCTCGATTATAAAGCCTATTTCCCGCAGGTATACCTGCAGAACCAGGTAGAATTGCCGTTAAAGACCGTTGATGCCGTTGGTAAATACGATATCAGCATCAATGCAGCGGGTGGCGGTAAAAAAGGGCAGGCTGAAGCTGCAAAGCTTGGCATCTCCCGTGTACTGGTTGAACTGAATGCAGAATTCAAGCCGGCACTCAAGGCTGCAGGTCTTATGACCCGCGACCCGCGTGGTGTTGAGCGTAAGAAGCCAGGTCGCAAGAAAGCGCGCAGGAGCTATCAGTTCAGCAAACGTTAATCACCGGATCAACAAAATTGTTCAACATTATTATACAGAAATACAATGGAAAATAACACTTCATTACAACAACAGTTACTGGAAGCCGGTGTACACTTCGGACACCTGCGTAAGAAGTGGAATCCTAAGATGCTCCCTTATATCTATGCAGAGAAGAAGGGTATTCACATCATCGATCTCAACAAAACCGTTGAGTGCCTTCAGGAGGCGTCAGCTGCCCTGAAAAGCATTGCAAAAAGCGGTAAGAAGATCATGTTTGTGGGTACAAAAAAGCAAGCTAAGGAGATCATCACAGAATGTGCAAGGCGAGTGAATATGCCTTATGTCACCGAGCGTTGGCTGGGTGGTATGCTGACCAACTTCAACACCGTTCGTAAGAGCGTGAAGAAAATGCAGAGCATTGAGAAAATGCTCAGCGATGGCAGCTTTGACAATATCACCAAGAAAGAGCGCCTGCAGCTGGCACGCGATAAAGAGAAGATGGAAAAAGTGCTTGGTGGTATCGCCCAACTGGGACGTGTACCTGCAGCCCTCCTGATCTTCGATATCGGCCACGAGCACATCGCTCTTGCTGAAGCAAAGCGTTTGGGCATCCAGACCTTTGGTATTGTTGATACCAATTGTGATCCCAACAAAGTGGACTTCCCTGTGCCTGCAAACGATGATGCAACCAAGTCATTGGCCATCATTGCAAACTTCATCACAGCTGCAATCGCAGAAGGTCTTGCTGAAAGGCAGGCTGAAAAAACTGATGATTCTGAAGAATCAGAGGAAGTTTCTGAAAAAGGTTCACGTTTCTCAATCGATGATGAAGAGAAGGAGAAAGGCGAAGGTGGAGACAGGCGTGGTGGCGGCGGTAAAGGTGCTGGTCAGCCAAAACGCAGGATCGCTGGTCCTGGCGGTGGCGGACGTAAGCCTGCCCAGAAAAGATAATCAGTTCATAAACAGAAAATAATCAAGATATGTCTACAGTGACTATTACTGCGGCAGATATCAACAAACTTCGCCAGTCAACTGGTGCAGGAATGATGGATTGCCGTAAAGCCCTCACAGAAACGAATGGAGATTTTGAAGCTGCGATCGATTGGCTGAGGAAGAAAGGCCAGAAAGTAGCGGCTTTGAGGGGT
>JAHEFC010000024.1 GCA_024640385.1 Sphingobacteriales bacterium | reverse complement strand
GGATCAGTATCAGGAACAGAGTGATGATGATACCCGACTGGGAAAACAGGAATTTTGTATCCATGGTAAAAGGTTGAAGGTTTGATGTTGTTGACTGTCATATTTTATACTACAGGATGAGATTATGTTTGGTAAGGGGGACCTGGGAATGACCGCGGATTTCACCTGTGTGATCAGACATCGCCATTCTCCCGATCGCTCTATTCTTTTCAGACCAGTACAGGGCAGGCAGAAAAAATTCGAAATTGCCCACTTCTTCTATGTTATGCCTCAGCCATGCACGGCCCATGGACTTTGTAAAAATTCTCTTCCGGATGATCGGGTTCAGTATGTACCTGCCAAAAAGATTATCTACGCCTATATGCAGATCAGAAATATATCTGGTCCCGCCGCCGGCTGCAATGAACTGGTGACTCAGATTGCTGATCCGGATGCCGGCCACCCTGCTTTCCAGTACAATACCCCGGCAGTCCAGCTTCTTCACGGTTTCCACCACGTCCACCAGCATATCCATGTTTCTTCCCAAAGCCTCCACGATATGAAATTTCGAACCCACACCTACCTGGCCGCAGGGCAATTGTTTTTCCAGGCCCCAGTGAATATGATCCAGCGGATGCCAGACCTGGTATCGCTGGTATTTCTTTCCCTGGTATTCCATCTCCCCGCCAATATTTTTGAACCACCATTCCAGCATTTCCGGAGTCACGCCTTTGATGATGCCATGCTCAATATGGAGGTGCATCACCTCATTTTTGTTTTTTGAAAAACCCGTTATTGCCGTGCTAATAGATCTCATCTGCCAGCCAAAATCTTTCACCGGTTGCAAATTCCATTTCATACGCCCTGTTTTCAACAAAGCTATTCCTGGTCTACCCCCCTGTCAATCTGATAGTAGCCGAGTTGAATATTTCACTGTTTAAACTGTAGGAACAGGAAAAACCGTTAAGCTGGATACCCGCTAAATAGAGTTAGTAATATTCCGCCCCCGTTTTAAGCAATTGGAGCATTCGATTAGCTGATTGAGCGGACTTTGCATACCCGCTTTTTATTTTTGCACTAACTTTTGGCAAAGTTTTGCGATGAAAATCCTAATCGTAGAAGACGAAGAGCTTTCAGTCAGAAAACTGAGGGGACTATTGCAGGAAGTCAAGCCTGAAGCTGAAGTGGTGGCCGACCTTGATTCCATTGAAACAACAGTCGACTGGCTGAATAACAACCCCGCGCCGGATATCATTTTAATGGATATTGAGCTGGTGGACGGACAGAGCTTTGCCATATTTGAACGCGTCACTGTAAAATGTCCCGTCATCTTTATTACATCTTATGATGAATATGCCATCCAGGCATTCAGCGTGAACAGCGTGGCTTATTTATTAAAGCCCATAGAAAAAGAAGATATCGAAGCCGCCTTTGAAAAGTTCGAGCAGGTGAAAGAATTCTACAGCACCAATGCACCCGGCTTTTCCATCAACAGCCTGGTGGAGGAACTGCAGGCCAGGCTCCAGCCCAAAACTTATCGAAAACGCTTCCTGACAAAATACGGCAATAAATTGCTGACAGTCGAAACCCATGATATCGCTTATTTTTTCATCGAAGGCCGGGTGATCCATCTACGCACGTACGATAACCGGAAGATCGTGATTGACTACACCCTGGAAGAACTGGAACAAATGCTCGAGCCTGGAGAATATTTCCGGATTAACCGGTCTTACCTGATCGCATTGAAGTCTGTCCAGAAAATAGATGAGTATTTTGGTCAGCGCCTGATATTACAACTTAAACCTCCGGCTACTGAACAGGTGATTGTAAGCAGGGAAAGAGTAAGTGCATTTAAAAACTGGATGGGAAAATAAAATAACCTATGCTGAAAGCCCAACAGGAACTGGCTAAATACAGGTGGCTGCTGATCTTACTGGTACCAGCCCTGGCCATTTGTTTAAACTTCATCATGTTCGGCAAAGAATATGTAACCAGGCCGGGAATTCTGATCTTCTCCAGCCTCATCCTGCTGTTATGTACTTCATTTCTCTCGCTGGCACAAATTTCCGTAGCCAATTTTATGAGGCGAAGGCAAACTGCGGACAGGAACCTGGTGCCCCGTATGTTACTTGCTGCCTGCATTCATTTGCCATTAACCGGCCTGTTTGTAACCGGCTTCTTTTTTTTATACAGCACCCTGGGTATGTTTGGATACCATTTTAACCTGGCTGATTACGGCTGGGGCATCCTGGCAGGTGCCATTTGCGACGTGATCGGTATTGCCATGAATGAAGGCATTTATAATTATCACCAATGGAAAGAAACCACTTTGCATGCCGAGCAGTTGAGTAAAGAAAAACTGCAGACCCAGTTGAATGGCCTGCTTCAGCAGATCAATCCGCATTTTTTGTTCAACAGCCTGAATGCACTCTCTGCCCTGATCAATGAAAGTCCATATGATGCACAGAAATATCTTAGTGACCTCAGTAAGGTATACCGTTACCTGCTCCGAACCAACGAGACCGAACTGACTACACTTGCCAGCGAACTGAACTTTATTGATTCTTACTATCACCTGCTCCAGACCCGCTTCGGGAAAGGGGTGATGATGTTGAAAAATATTCAGCCTGAAGATACCGGTATGTTGCTGCCACCACTAACATTACAACTGCTGGTAGAAAATGCCGTTAAACATAATACGGTTGGGAAGAACAAACCTTTGATCATCGAGATCTTATCGGCTGGTGATTATGTATTGGTCAGAAACAACCTGCAACGAAAATCTATCAAGGTGGAAAGCGGTAAAGTAGGACTGTCCAATATTGCCGAAAAATACCGGCTGATCAATAAAACCAATATCGAAATAGATGAAAGCGGGGGCTATTTTTCTGTCAAAGTCCCCCTGATCAGTACAACCCATTAGCCCTCGCCTTCACCATCTTACCTGCTGAACAGTAACTTATTCAGAAAGGCCATCACCAACACGATGAACTGTGGCGGCTTCACGCTTCTTGTCACATCGGGATAAGATGCCATCGCGCGGCAGAGATAGGTGATGGACCGGAAATCATTACCCCTGATCTTTTTCTGCTGTATTAATACATCCATCTCCTCCAGCATTTTCCTAAAACGCACTCTTGGCGTAATATAAAAATCAAAGATCACGGTCTCCTTGGATGCATTCTTATAAGTATGTGGTGTTTTGGGAGGGATGGTCAGACTGTCCCCTGCTTTCAGTGTCACCCACCTGTCTTGCTTAAACACCATCAACTCTCCTTCCCGGACATAAAATTTTTCCTGCTGTTTGGGATGATAATGAATGGGAGGCCCGTCGGTTTCCTCCAAAAGCAGTACGGTGCCTGCTTCGGCATTCTCGATGTCTTTCCACTGGATCTGTGTGCCCAGTGCTTCCAGCTGATCCAGATCCGGCACGAACCTGGTGATTTTTTCTTTTCTTTCCAGTATTGCTTGCATGTCTTTATTTTTTATGACCCAAAACTAGAACGGTTAAAAGACCCGGGAAATAGGAATAAGCCTGAATTGACTATTGGGAGGCCTGAGTTGACTAAGAATGACTTATTCTTTTCCTGCCTGACGGTTGACATCTTCGATCCTGATAACTATATTGTTCTAACTCTTACTATGAAACTCTACACGACATTTCTGATAGTATGCTGCCTTACCGGGATCCAATCACGAGCCCAACTCCCTGCAATGTCAGAAATAGAAGATACTGCCACAGCCATGCCTCTGCTGGAAGGCCTCGGTAAAGGTTTCTTCACCAACCCCGATTCAACAGTATTCTATGCAGAGAAACTGATCACATATGCAAAAAATATCAATAATGACAAACTCCTGATCCACGGATTGCAAATGGGCGGGGAAGGATATCGGGGTCTGGGTAATTTTCCACGTTCACTTAAACTGCAACTGGAAGCACTGAATCTCAGCCATACAATGAAAGATCGGCGACGGGAGGCTTTTTCATCCAGCTTTATTGGATTCACTTACCTGATGTCAGGATTTTATACCAATGCTCTTAATTATCTCGTTCCGTCAGTTAAGGTTCTGGATAGCACCCACGAATGGATCCATGCAAGCTTTACAGCATCCAATGCTGCAAACTGTTATACCATGCTTGGAAAGGCAGACTCCGCTGAGATATTCAATAAAGAGAGTGCCAGGCTCTGGGAACTGGACAAAGAAAATGATGGGGATAAAAGAAAATGGGCACTTAGAACGCTGATCAATGACCGGATAGGGGCCAACTATGAGCTGAAAGGCGACCTTGAAACAGCAAAATTATATTACCGCAAGTCTCTCCACTATTCACTGGCTGATAATATTCGGGTAAACATCAGCAGGGGGCAGAAAAACCTGGCCAGGTTATTTATGATACAGCATGTTGAGGATTCTGCGATCTATTATGCCCGCGAAGCAATGAATAGCAGTCGCCTCGATGGGCAGAAATATCATACCATAGATGCCGCCTTTATCCTTGATACAATATATAGGAGAAAAGGAAACGCAGACAGTGCACTTTATTACCAGACCATTGCCATGCAGTATAAAGACAGTGTTTATGGGCCGGACAAATTCCGGGACCTCCAGTTACTGATGGCAAATGAGCAAGACCGCCTGCAGAAGGCAGAGCAGGAAAGAATAGATGCCCAAAACCGTCAGCGCCTCATATTCATGGCCCTGATCGTAGTGGCCCTTGCGTTTTCTGCGTTTATCCTTCGCCGTGGAAACCGGATCAAGCAAAAACTAAACAGCCAGTTGCAGCAGCAAAAAACTGACCTGGAGATCACCCTGGCCAGGTTGAAAGAAACCCAATCCCAGTTGATCCAAAGCGAAAAAATGGCTTCATTGGGTGAACTCACGGCGGGTATTGCACACGAAATCCAGAACCCGCTCAATTTCGTCAACAATTTTGCTGAAGTCAATAAAGAACTGATCAGTGAACTAAAAGATGAAGCTTCCCGGGGAAATATTAACGAGGTAAAAAGCCTTGCAAGCGCGATAGAAGATAATGATGGTAAGATCATTCTACATGGAAAGCGCGCCGATGCCATTGTAAAATCCATGCTGCAACACTCCCGCTCATCAGGAGGACAAAAAGAACCCACCGATATCAACGCCTTATGTGAAGAATATCTTCGGTTAGCCTACTATGGTATGCGATCCAAGGATCCGGCCTTCAAAGCCGAACTGAAAACGCATTTCGATCCTGCTATCGGGAAATCGGATGTAAACGCACAGGAAATGGGAAGAGTGATACAAAATCTATTGAATAATGCATTATACGCCATCCAGGAAAAACAGAGATCCGCAGGAGTAAGCTTTCAACCTGAACTAAGTTTAAGCACCCGGCGGGAACCCAATAGCCTGGAGATAGAGGTCAAAGACAATGGCGGTGGCATTCCTGATAGACTCCAGGACAAAATCTTCCAGCCTTTCTTCACTACCAAACCCACTGGCCAGGGAACAGGGTTGGGCTTGTCTTTAAGCTACGATATTATCAAAGCACATGGAGGGGAGTTAAGGGTGGAATCAAAAGAAGGAGAAGGCTCTGCATTCAGGATCATTCTGCCGTTGGATTAAACGCTACCCAACCATTAAAAATGATAACGGAAACCCTGGAGTAGCAGTAACATTGTATGTCAGAAATTAAACAATATGAATTATTTACACTTTCAAAGTAACATTTTTATTAACTGTTAAAAGTTCCATCTTCGGTTATGCCTTATAGTTATAATTACCTGATCATTATGCAACACCTCGACAGCAAGCAGGTGAAATTGCAGGCCATTACGGAGTTGATGCCGGACAAACGGATCGAAAAAATATTGAAAGGCATCAAACGCAGGTAACCCGCCGGCCCGGTTTTTTCAAACTCTAAAAACATTCGCGTTCAACTTTTTACCGCGCGCCTTTGATAAAATATCCATATGGCCACCAGGATGACTGCTGCCATGGCGAGTTTTGCAGCAAGGGCGATCTGCGGAAAATCAGCTTCCCTTTTCAGCGAAACGCCCCAAAATGCCCACGCTACAGAAACCGCCAGGTAAGGATTATCCAGTTTCAACATGATATAATCAACCAATACCAGGCCTACGATGATCATGACGATGGTTATGGGCATCTGTGCATCAATGGATGGTACGGCACCAAATGAAACGAGCAATGCGGTGATATTGGCGATGGTGGCAATACAGATCCATCCCAGGTAGATCCCGAATACAACCTTATGGAATTCGTTACCATCTTCCCTGATCTGGAGGTTCATTTTTGCCAGGGTAGAAAGCAGGGCAATCATCACCAGTACAGACAACACCATATACTCGTACTGCCACACCAGGATCCACGTAAAGTTGAAAATGCAGCTCAGTATGAAAAGATAGTTGCGTGTGATCCTCGTTTGAGTTTTACCGAAGAACTGGCTTACCAGGAAACCCATTAACAACAGGTAGATCAGACTCCAGATACTGAAAGTGATATTGGCCGGGGTGAAGAGGTTGGCATATCTGTCAGACAGTTCCGGCATCGAGTTCCCGCCCAGTTCATACACGATAGCCAGGTAATTGACGAATATCATTAAGCCAAAAAACACAATATTCAGTATCCGGACCAGGCGAGCACTCATCATGGAGTTTGGGTTTAGTATTCTTTAAATGTATCGAAAAACCAAAGAACCAGCTAGTAGACCAGAACGGCATTCCATATATTAAAGTAATTTGAGACATTAAGCATCAACACTTACTTGTCATGAAATACCTATCATCTTTACTGGTCGCTTTTTTCATTTTCTTACAACAGCCGTCCATAGCCCAACAGGCCTTGCAGGGAGCGCCGGAGATCAAATCACCAGAGCTCGCGGCCGATGGCCGTGTCACTTTCCGCGTGCTTGCCCCAGATGCCAAAGAAGTTAAGCTCTCCGGTGAATGGCTGCCGCCAGACGGGTTCGCACCCGGATCGGTATCCATGTCCAAAGGCGATAAAGGAGTGTGGTCGTACACTACCGATCCCCTGCCTTCCGAACTATACACCTATTCTTTTGTAATTGACGGTTTCCGCACTACTGACCCCGCCAACCCCTTCCTGCAAAGGGATGTGGCCACCGTCACCAACATCTTCATAGTCAGTGGCAGTCCAGGTGACCTGTACAAAGTCAATAAAGTTCCACACGGTACCGTTAGCAAACGCTGGTATCCTTCTCCCGGCCTGGGTATGGAGCGCCGCCTCACCGTATACACCCCACCCGGTTATGAAAACAGTAAAGAAAAATATCCTGTGCTCTATCTTCTGCATGGGGCCGGTGGTGATGAAGAAGCATGGATGACCCTGGGCCGCGCATCTCAGATCCTCGATAACCTGATCGCCCAGGGCAAAACAAAACCCATGCTCGTGGTAATGCCCAATGGCAACGTGAGCCAGGAAGCCGCACCCGGTGAGGAAAGCAAAGGATTCTATAAGCCCACCTTCATGGTGCCAAAAACCATGGATGGAACTTATGAAACAAATTTTATGGACATCGTCCGCTTCATTGAAAGCAACTACCGCGTTAAGGCGGATAAATCCAATCGCGCCATCGCTGGCCTGTCTATGGGCGGCTTTCACTCCCTGCATATCTCAAGACTCAATCCCAACAGCTTCGACTATGTAGGGCTCTATTCCGCAGCCATACTTCCCAGGCAACAGGGATCAGACCCACTGCCCGCAGCTTACGACAAGATAGATGAAACACTGTCTGTACAAAAAAAGAACGGTTACAAACTCTACTGGATCGCCTGCGGCAAAACAGATTTTCTCTACAAAGCCAACCAGGAGTTCAGGGAACGGCTCGACAAACTGGGTATGAAGTTCACCTACCGGGAAAGCGAGGGCGGCCATACCTGGCGCAACTGGCGCGTGTATCTTTCAGAATTTACACCTATGCTGTTCCGTTAGTAATGTCAGTTAAACTACTATTGATGGCGCTTGAACGGGCGCCATTTTTTTTGCAGCAGGGAAACAAGGTCCCTGCCCGATATGGGCCTTCCCGCTTGGATTTTCCGGATCTTCTTTATAACTTCTGCCTACCTCAAACTTTACTGCCATGAAGATCATCTTCACTATTTTCATTCTGATTTACGGTATTTTTTCTCCTGGAACTTCAACTGCCCAATCTTCCGATACCAAACAAGCCTGCATCCCCTGCGCTGAACTGAAAAAACTTCAGCTTCCTGATGTTACCATCACCAGAATGGAGTCGCTGCAAAGGGATACTATTAAAAGCGATGTGCCCTGGATACCTACCAAGTACATCACTGTTCCTTTTTGCCGGGTCACCGGCACCATCAGTAAGGAGATCGGTTTTGAAATATTTGTGCCGCAAACATGGAATGGAAGGTTCCTGATGTCGGGCAATGGCGGATTCGGCGGGCGTTTCCAGAATAATTTGCACGAGTATGTGAACCAGGGCTATGCCATTGCAGCCACCAACACAGGCCACAAGGCATCTAACGATACTGATGCATCATGGGCACTGAATGATATGGAACGACAGCTGAATTTTGGAAAGCTTGCCGTACACAGAACAGCCGTAGTTTCAAAATCTCTTATCCGATCTTACTACTGTTCCGAACCCGCCTATTCCTATTTTCTAGGTTGCTCAAGAGGTGGTGGCCAGGCCCTGATGGAAGCACAACTATATCCGGATGACTTCAACGGCATTGTCGCAGGGGCACCTGCTTACAACTGGACAGATTTTGGCGCCAAGTTCATCCGCGAAAGCCAGGTAAACTACCCTGACCCCAAAAGCCTTAAACCCCTGATCACAGCAGATAATTTGAAACTGCTGCAAAGCCTTATCATGCAGGCCTGCGATAAACTGGACGGACTGGCAGACAATATCCTAAACAATCCGGGCGACTGCAAAATTGATTTTTCAAAATTTCCCCTTTGTCCCAATGACCAGCCCTCGCCCAATTGTTTTACGAAAGCACAATTGAACGCCATTCAAACCATCTACAGCCCTTTGGTAGTAGAAGGGAAACAAGTATATCCTGTCCAGCCTTTTGGCCTGGAAGCGGAGCTGGGATCTTGGGATATCTGGATCACGGGTACAAATGATATTCTCCCCCAGTCGTTGGTTTCTTCATTCGGCACTAATCTCTATAAGTATTTAATCTATAACGATTCAACCTGGGATTACAGCAAATATGATTTTTCCAATTACAGCCGGGACACTAAGTATGCTGCAGCCTTTCTCAATGCCACCAGCACAGACTATAGCGCATTCAAAAAATTGAATCGCAAGATGATCATATACCACGGGTGGAACGATCCCTGCTTTTCCGCTTACTCCACCATCGAGCACTATGAACAGGCTTTAAAAGCCAACCCGGATCTGACTTCGAATATCAGGATGTTTCTTCTGCCCGGCGTCTTGCATTGTGGTGGTGGCACCGGCCCGGACGATATCGACTGGGTCAGGCAGATCCGTGACTGGGTTGAAAATGAAAAAGCACCGGAACGGCTTGTGTTATCGAAAATAGAAAACGGGAAAACAATAATGACCCGACCGGTTTTCCCCTTCCCCAAACAGACTGTTTACAAAGGCAGCGGCGATCCCAACGATGAAAAGAATTTCGGGCCCCGCTGACCGCCATTATAGCACATCTGCCATTGTACCTTGTTGACTAAGGCTTTATTTTCAAACAGAAGTTTAGCTCCACTTCTGCTGAAAACCATGCCAAAGAAAATCATACTCCTGTTCTTCATCACACTCTGCTTTTCCTGTAAAGTCATCTGGGTGCCCGACTATAACGCAAAACTGGAAGAACAGATCACAAAAACAGCAAGAGCGAATGACAGGCTATATATCGATATGCTGGACGATGGTCCTGATAAAAGAACCTACGACCATTATAAAGAAAAGTATAACGATATCGAAGCCGATATCAATTCCATATACCTGTTCAATGAAGCCCGGAATAATAATAACGACCTGTTGGTGATCACTGGTAATTTGAAAGGCGCGTTTCAGGAAGCCAAAAAATATCATAAAGAAAACAAGACCCTGAGCGATGGCGAGATCAAAGCATACCAGGCCAGCATGGCCGGTTTCTGGAAACCGCTGTACCTGGCCGAGCGCGGATTAAAGATCAATGCATCTAAAAATTAAGATATGAGATTTGATATAGATGAAACCCTGGCGCAGATGTTATCAGCGATCCGGGATGAAGTGAAAGGCAATTGGAAGATGGTAAAGGGGAATGCAAATACATTTTTGCAAACACGGAAGAGCCGCCTTGAACTATTGGCCAGCCTTCGTTTAGCAAACGAAATCAAGGAAGAGTTTTATCTGAAAAGGCTGAAAGATGAAAAAAAGATCCTTGAATCAGAACTGCATTCCATTGCCATCGTTTCAAAATCCATAGCCCAGAAAGCCGCCAATGCGGCCATTGATGTGTTACAGGATGCAGTGGGGAAGTTGATCAAACTTTAGAATTCAAAGTGCTCCTGGGTTATATCATTAAAAACCTCATATTGATACTTTAATCTGCCCTTTTTGTAGAATATGCAACAAATCCTGTTGGGAGTTTTCTCAAACAATCTTAGTTTCAGATAAACAACACCATGGACAGACCATTTGGCGTAGCCATCATCGCCATACTGAATTTTGTTTCCGGCGCTTATCTGATCTTGAAATCATTAGGACTCCTGGGCGCTTCCGCAGCTATATTAAAATCTAATGCCATTAACAGTGAAACAGTAGGAACTGCAGAAGGACTGAGTGCCGTTTCCATGTTGATGTTAGTCATCGGCATTTTTACTGCGGTGGCCTCCATTGCGCTCTGGCGCATGAAATCCTGGGCCTGGTATCTGGCAGTGGTCCTCAACGTGATTGGCCTGATTCATGCGATCTCAACAGGAGTCAACAGTGGCTTCGATATGCAGCAAAACACTGCTATTGTTATACATCTTATAGTGTTGGGATATTTCTTCAGCGTGAAGAAGCATTTTGCTTAGCAGATAAGGGCTGTATATACCAGGAAGTCTGCGAGCAGGATGATTTCTGATGTTACTATAAAATCTCAACCAAGCTAAATTTTTGAGATGGAAACTCAATTTCAGTGTTGAGAATACCAACAAACTGATTCACCCGGATAGTAGTTTTTATCTCATTCAGATGCCATATGACCAGGATCGGTTAATCCCGAATGGTAACAATAACGTTACCAGTTTATTCACCCAATAAAAAGGGGGAAGATAACAGCACCAGTCCATGGAGGGGATATTCCAAAAGGGACTTTACATGCAATTCTGAAGCAAGCCGGCTTGAAATAAAAGTCATAACCCGGAATTTCGAAAATGAAGTATGGCTAAAGACAAGTTCACTTCTAAACTACAAAAGCTCCAATTGATTTTGGAAAAAGCAGATGGAAAATTATGGAGACGTGTATCAGTGGATGGAAATCTTCTATTCGATTGCGCCGCTTCCCTAATAGCCCTTTAAAAAAAGCTGAAAAAAGTATTAAAGGATTTTGAAGGCCTTGAAGAACGGTTGTGGCAGAGAAAAATAATAATCAGCATTTAATCTTCTTTATAGCGATCTTTTACCGAACTATATGATAAAAGCCGTTTCCTATGCTGTCAGATTGCGCAGATTAAACTAAGAATTGTCATTCCCTATCTTCTTGTTTTCAGAATTTTAATTTACCGGGAGACATTTTTTTCAATAAAAATTCCTTCCTGTTTCTCGCCACATCAATTTTGGCTCCACTACTCATCACGAGGTAACCGCCTTCACCTTTGATATATTTTTCCACCTCATTCAGGTTGGCGAGATAACTTCGGTGTACCCTGACAAATGAATGATCTTCAAGCAACTCCTCGATCTCCTTTAATGTTCTGGGAATAACTATCTTTTTGTCTCCTTTTAAATAGAGGATGGTATAGTTACTATCTGACTCACAACTGATGATCCAATCAACCGCTATAAATTGAAGCCCTTCCATGGTAGGCATGGCAATTTTGCTTACCGGAGTTGCAGGCAGCTTCAACTTCTGCATAAGTATCTCGATCTGTTCTTTGATTGGCTTATGGATCCGAAGACGGACCTTTTCGACTGCTCTAAGCAATTCCTCACGGTCTATCGGCTTCAGAAGGTAATCGATGGCACTAAACCGGATGGCTTTTAATGCATACTTATCATAACTGGTGGTGAATATAATATCGAAATTGACAGAAGGAAGTTTTTCCAGCATTTCAAATGCATTCATCTTCGGCATTTCTACATCAAGGAAAACAAGATCAGGAGAAAACTCATGAATGGCTTTAATGGCATCTGAGGCGCTGAGACAAAGGGCTGCTATTTCCACACCCGGAGATTCCTCCAACAGCGTGGCAATGGATTCGCAGCAAGAAGGTTCGTCGTCTACAATAATAGCTTTCAACATTTTTAAGTACTATCTAAATGTAAATAGTTTTTCTCATGTTAATCATTCTTTTCATTTACCCTGGTTCTGGCAAAAACCATCTTCTAACATGCAGCAAAGAGTTTCACAAATTCCCTAAGCTTCTTCCTCAACAAATTCTTTACTGCTGATCTTTAAAATAATTTTGGTACCCATTGCGATACCCTTTTCATTTTTTAGATCAAAAATCTCATAAGATGTATGGATTCCTTTTTCATTGTTGATCAAAGCCAGCCGTTCAGTGGTGATCTTTAAGCCCATTGACTTTTGTTTTTCTGCTGATTTACTATTCAGTTCCCCGGCTCTGCCCCGACCAACCCCATTGTCGGTAATACAACATACCAGGATCTTATCTTGCATGCTGAGTTCAATGCTCAACAGACCCTGTTCATCCTTATGCATGAGACCGTGCCAAATGGCGTTCTCACAGAACGGCTGCAGCAACAACGGGGGAATAAAAACATTATCACTATCTATTGCATTTAAAAATGTTATTGCGTAATCAAACGAATTTCTAAACCGCAATCTCTCCATTTCAAGGTAGATCTCCAGCATCTGCAATTCATCATCAAGTGTAATTACTGGCCTTTGTGAATTCATCAGCACCATCCGCATTAGTCGCGAAAATCTCGTAAGATAATTTGAAGCTGCTTTGCTGTCATTCTTTAGAATAAATTGATTGATAGAACTAAGGCAATTAAAGATAAAATGCGGGTTCATCTGCGCCCTCAGTGCCTGCATTTCAAGTTCTGCTGCCCGTTTTTGAAATTCTATCTGTTTCTTTTCGTTTTCGAGCTGCACCAGTTTCCATTCTTGTTCCTTTTGCTCCTGCAGCCGCTTTTCATTCTTGCGGCTCTGAATAATAACTCTCATTACATACATACCGGCCAAAACAAGTGCTATAAAAACTGCTATTAATAAACTCCGGAAAGTAGCTTCCTGCTTCAGTTCTTGTTTTTTGATCTCGTTATCACGGTTAAGAAAACCAATCCGGGCTTCCTTTTTCGCATCCTCCGCTGCCTTTTTATAATTAAAAAGCCTGAACAAAAATTGCCGGTTCTGAATAGAGTCTTTCAGGTAGATATGTCTTAACAAACAAATGTAGGCACTGTCGTTAATTCCGAGTTGGTGATATATTCTTGAAATAATTTCATTTCCAGCTTCTAAGTTGACCACGTCTCCTACCCGGTTAGCATACACTAAACCTTGCCTGGCATAGTATAATGCCATTCTATAATCATTCTTCTGATAGTAGGTCTCCCCCAGATATATCAGCGGTATAATTGGGGTCCAGGAAACAAGTGTGTCGAATTTCCCATTTTTTCTATTCGCCTCTAAGCTTACATTGAATATGTCTCTTGCTTTATCAAGCTGATTCGTTTTAAGATAGATTTTCCCCAACAATGCGTCTCCATAAGACCGATGCCCATACCAATATGAATTATAGTCTTGTTTCCAAACTTGCCAATACTGATAAGCCGAATCATAATTTCCCTTCAAATAATATAGGCCACAAATTGCGAGCGGGATGCCTGACCCCAAATTTTTTCTGGAATAACGATCACTTTCCATCATATAGGAAAGTGCTGATTCATAATCGCCTGCTTGCTTGAAAATGTTAGCCATATTTTCAAATGTGGTTATGACCAAATCATGGTCCTCCCTGTTAACAGGCGTAAATTCCTTAATAAGTTGAAGGCAGTTGGCAGCATAAGAAAGACTTTCTTCACTTGACAATCCTAATTCTTCAATTAGATTAATTGTTACAGCTAGTTCCTTCTTCTTATCACCCGCTTTACGATAATAATATATAGCCTTCTTATAATTTTTTTCAAAATTATTTCCAGTCTCTCCAATTCCTGAAGCATAAACATCCCCTAACAAGCCATCATTACCTGTTTCCTTTGCCAACAATAATGCCCTGTTCCCATATTTTATAAACAATGAGTCTTTTACGGCTTTTTCATAAATCGAGTCTTTCGCCAGCCCTCTGCGTATACTATAACTATTACGCAGGTTTAACAAGGCATTAGTCAATCCGAACTTATACTGTAAACGACTTGCTTCCAGATAAGCCAAATTAGCATACTTATACATTGAATCCGAAGTTTGGGCAAAGTCTTCGGGTTTGAAACTACCTCTGAAGAAGATACTTTTTTCACTTATCGTGTTCAAACAATTCACTCTCATGCTATCTTTCAATCCAGGCAGCACTCTCCTAAGGCTGTCGAGATACATGCTATCCATTCTATTCCATTCACTTTGCTGACTAAACGAACTGAAGCTGCAGCTGGAAGAAAGTAACATGATAAACAGGTATTTTTTCATAATAATTCGTTTTGTCGGTTTAAGATCAGATTATAAGCTACGATATCGCGGCAATCGGTTTTGTAAATCTAAACTGCGAGAGTTTTATTTGACACCAAGATTGAGGGAATGACGGAATATGGATATAAATGGCTGGTTTGGTGAGTAACAAAGTCAAATCAGTACCCGATTGCTTAAAAAATAAACGCTCAGACTATTTCATACTTTGTAATACGATTACAAAGTACCCCTCTATGTTTACAGTACAAACATGGAAATATGTACAAAGCATCAAGGGCATTAAGCAGCATCAAACCGGAAGAATTAGACCAGTACCTCTCTAGGGGCTGGTTCAGGATGGATCAAAGCATTTTTACCAGCCAGTTCCTGCAGGACGATGATTTCACCTTCCGGGACCTGATCTGGCTCAGGCACCGTTTATCCGCATTCCGGTTCCCGAAATGGTTCAGGAAGATGAAAAAGGACCTCCAATTCTCTGTTTATATAGACGATGCCCATCCCTCTGCCACCCACGAATTTCTCTACCAGCAATACCGCGAATCAAAACCAGAGGGCTGGGCCAAATCTTTGGAAGATATCTTGTTTGGTGAGAAATCCGAGAACGTGTTCAATACCAAAGTGATCAATATTTGGTGTGGTGAAGAATTGGTAGCTGCCGGTTTTTTTGACCAGGGTAAAAACAGCGCTGCAGGGATCGTGAACTTCTATGATCCACGTTTTTCAACATACAGCCTGGGTAAATACCTCTATTACCTATCTGTTGAATATGCCATCAGCGAAGGACTTGAATTCTTCTACCCGGGCTATTTCGCACCCGGCAACCCCCACCTGGACTATAAGCTGAACATGGATAAACATTCACTCGAATTTTTCCATTCTATTTATGAAGCCTGGTATCCTTTCCGACTGTTTAAAGATGAACATCTTTCACTGCCTTTGATGCAGCAGAAGCTGAGGGATCTCTATTACACACTGGAAGATATGGGCATTCAGGCCTACCTGGTCACCAATGCCAATTATGCACTCGAATACAACTCCAAATGGGATAGTCCTTACGCGGTTTATATTGTTCCTTCAGATCCTACCGGCGCACATTTTGCAATTACCTATGATGTGAACGTCAGGCGCTACTACATTTTCGACTGTACAGACAAGAACTGGATCGATCAACTGCGGGTGGTAGAGAACCAACTGGTCTGTTACGAAACACTGGGACTTAGCAAACCTTTGGCCGATGAGTATCACTTTTCAAACACGATGAAAAGGCTGCATGAGTTGATTGAGTCTTAATATTCCGCAGAAATTGCAACTCAACGGAAAGCGGTTGTGAAAATCAATTATCTGACGGCCTGGCCTTAGCCTATTTTGCTATTGAAAAATGGTCAATCATGAGAAAACACCTCAGAATTCCAGGCATCTCAATAGCAATCATATTGGCATTGTTTCATTTTAGTTGCAAAAAAGAAACAGCAACTCCATCACCCCTGCCTTCCGGTATTCCAAGTCTAAGCACAGGCCCGCTGGAAAATATAACACCGGTTTCGGCATTCTGTTTTGCCACCTCTATATCCGAGGGGATTGAACCTACATGGGTTAGAGGAATATGCTGGGGCACAGCTCCAAATCCAACTGTTCCGGAACATCTGTGGCCATTGAATCCTCCCACTGACCTGTTCTGGGATTTTAATGCAGTAAAAGGGACAGGTGTATTCGGGTTTAGTCTGTATAATCTGAAACCCAAAACAAAATACTGGGTGCGTGCATTTGCAAGAAATAAAGCAGGTACTGCTTATGGGAATGAGCTCTATTTTACAACGCCGGAACTGAAAATCGGTATGGATCTTTTCAACGGAATAGTATTACAAATTGATAGCACTGGTCAACATGGATTGATCGTATCCAATAATCTCCAAAATTCGGTCTGGTATAATGGCCAATATACAAAAACAGGGGCCACGAGTTTTACAGATGGCTATTCAAATACCAGCACCATTGTTTTCTCACAAAAATTTGACAAAGAATATGCGGCCGCCAATTGTTTCATTATAGATCTGGGTGCATATGGTCATACCTGGTTCTTGCCAGCAAAAGACGAGTTGAATCTTCTTTATCAACAAGCCTCAAAGATCCCCGGATTATCGAATGCTTCATACTGGAGTTCAACCGAGCATGATGATAAACTGGCCTGGTCTCAGGATTTCTCTACCGGAAAACAATCTCTTACTGACAAAGCAACCTCTCTGTCAGTAAGGGCATTCAGAAGGTTCTAAAAAACGAAAAACCGCATGCCGGGAAAGAATTTCTATGCCTCCCGTTTTCGCTATTTTTGAAAAAAGCAAAACGAATGCCCCGGATCAAAAACGCGGAGGAAAGACTGAAGATCATAGACCAACTGATTGGCGGAAAAACGTTCATCGCCGACAGAGAAAAACTGCTTGACCTGGTGAACGATCAGATCGATGAACCCATTGGTATCGATATGCTCAGCAAAGATCTCAAGGATTTGAAAGAATTGGCAGACACAGAAGATGTAAAACTTCGCTGGACAAAAACGAAGGGATACAAGTACTCAAAGCC
>JAHEFC010000257.1 GCA_024640385.1 Sphingobacteriales bacterium | reverse complement strand
CCATTCAAGCAATTGCTTCCTTCGCGGAGACTGTGATGCCAGTACAATTTTTCTCATCATGAATACCATTTAATGAATAACATCGACAGAATTCCCGTAAGCATCACGATTTTAATCCAAGTGCTCAGTTCATGGAACTGTGCGGGCTCCACTGCAGGGAACAGCCGCCTGAGAATGATCACCAGGGGGGTGATGATGAAAACAATGCTGTACAATGCAGACCACCACCAGTTCAACTGCATGGCATATACCTGGAGGATCACCATGGAACAGATCAGCACGATCATCCATACCGCTACGAACATTTTTGACGACGGCAGCCCCCAGACAATGGGCATGGTTCTGCAATCATACTTCACATCTCCCTGCATATCTTCCATATCCTTGATCACCTCACGTACCAGGGAAATGATAAATGCAAAACCTCCATACAATACAGCGAATTTGTATACCCGCGTGATCACTTTAAAAGAAGTAGTGTCGGCCGGCCTTAATCCAACCGGATTTACAGCCACATACAATACAAGGATGACCCAGCCTGTAAGCAGCGAAATGATGATATTTCCCACCAGCACCTGTTTCTTGAATGTGGTTGAATAAAACCAAAGCAGCAGTACAGTGGCCAGGTTGAATAAGGCCGGTATAGGATTAGACAGCCGGTAAGAAACAACAACACTTAAAATGATCCCGGACAGGGAAAAACCCAGGTGCCATAGTATGGCCCATCGTCTCCTGATCAGGTTGTCCACCACCAGTTTATCCGGTTTATTGATCCGGTCTATATTGAGGTCAAAATAATCGTTGATGATATAGCCCGCTGCGGCTATGAAGATGGATGCGGCTATTACATACAACAAACCCACCGATCCAAGCGGATCAGAAATACCTGCTGATCTGAATGAAGGCACAATGATGCAGAAATAAAAAAGTAACTGGGTAAGTGCAATGAAGAAAAGATTGGGATACCTGATCAACCTGAAAAATGCAACCGCCAGTTTCATGCCATGAAGATAATACATCAGGTACTGCTAACATCAACCGAATGTTCCCATTTACGCTGCACCCGCATCAATTTTTCGATCACGTCACGCACACAGCCTTCGCCACCCTTCACCGGTGAAATATAATCGGCCATGGCCAGTATGTCCCTGGACGAGTCAGCAGGGCAACAGGAAAGTCCGCAGATCTTCATCACTTCAAGATCAGGAATATCATCCCCCATATACAATGTTTCGGCAGCATGAAACCCATGCTCCGCCATCAGGGTTTTCAATAACATCATTTTGTCTTTCACTTGCTGATAAACCATGGTTACGCCAAGCCTGTTGAGCCGGTTTTCAACAGGTGCTGAAAAAGAACCCGTGATCACGATCACCCGGTAACCTTTTTTCACTGCCAGCTGCAGGATATACCCGTCCTTGATATTCATCTTCCTCACCCATTCACCGTCTGGAGTGATCAACAGGCTGCCGTCTGTAAGCACGCCGTCCATATCAAGGATAATGGTGTTAACGGGCAGGAATTTTTCAAGTACGTTCATAAAGTTTCAGTTTTCAGCATGATAATTCAGGATCAAAGCCGTCATCAATTCGTAAATTTCAGAGAGCTCCGGAAATGCCTGCAGCATCTCCATATGTTTATTCAGTGTTTCAACATCGTTTCTGACAGCTGGCCCGGTTTGCCTTGCCGCGGCATGCCCGCGCTGGAGATTGGCAACGATCTCCCGGATCTGGGGAAGCAGCAGGCTGAAATCCAGTCCGCTGGCATCACAGTAATCCTGTACCAGCGCATAAAGATGGTTGGAGAAATTACCCGATACCACCGCCGCCAGATGGATCTTTTTCCTGTAATCATCATCGGCCTCAACCACTTTGCCGGAGATCGTTTCGGCAAAGTCCCGGATCAGGGTCAGAGTATCCGGCGTATTGCCATCCACCAGCAGGGGAAAGTCAGGAATAAGGTCTCCGTCTGCCCGCAGGGTTTGCAATGGATAAAGAACCCCGTAATTACTGCACACAGGTTTCAACACTTCTTTCGACACAGAACCAGCGGTATGCACCACAATTGCCCTCTCCACTTTCAGTTTCTCATGCAGACCTGGCAGGGCATCATCTGTAACAGCTGCAATATACAGGAAGCCATTCCCAGTGATATTGGAAAGATCACTGGTATAGGTTGCCCCCAATTGTTCGGCCAGCAGCTTTCCGCTTACTTCATTACGTGCTGCCACCTGGAGGATGCGGTGCCCGGAAGCCAGTATTTTTCTGCCCAACACTGAAGCCACATTGCCTGACCCTATGATCACTGTATCCATGAGAACTTATCCAAGGTTATATTTGCGAAAGATAAGAAATGAAACTTGCACAGAAAATTGCGATAGGTTATGTGAGGGCAAGGCTCAACATGCTCGCCGTGATCTCACCTGCACGGGCAGCTGAAAAAGCTTTTGAACTGTTCTCCACTCCTCAGTACAGATCAAAAAGCAAGTTCCCGGATATTTTTGCCAGGGGTGAAAAGATCCAGTTCCTGCAGAACAAAAAAAAAGTCAGGGGCTTCAGATGGAACCAGGGCTCTGAAAAACGATTGTTGATCCTCCACGGTTACGAATCTTCCTGCAGGAAATTCGATCACCATATTTCCAGGGGAATCAAAAAAGGTTATGAAGTACTGGCATTCGACGCGCCAGCCCATGGCATCAGTGAAGGCAAAAAGATCAATTTGCTGGATTACGCAGAAATGATCGCCAATGTAGAAAAGCACTATGGAAAAATAGACGCATTCATCTGCCATTCATTTGGCGGTATCGCAGTTTGCACATTCCTGGAAAAGCATAAACACAGTGCAGACACCAAACTGGTTCTGATCGCCCCGGCAACGGAAACAACCACGGCCATCGACAGCATGTTCAGGTTTATCCAGCTGAACGATAAAGTGCGGAAGGAATTTGACGCCATCATCCACCGGAATTCCGGCCATTGGCCCTCCCATTTTTCCATCAACAGGTCCATGAAGCATATCCAAGCCAGCGTTCTCTGGATCCACGATGAGGATGACTACACCACGCCGATCTCGGACGTCAAAAAAGTCATGGACCAGGGCTACCCGAATATCGAGTTTATGGTCACCAAAGGACTCGGACATAATAAAATATACCGCGACAATGAGGTGAAAAGAAAGATATTTTCTTTCCTCTGAGTGTAGTTTTTCCCCCAATCAGGTGTGGGTATGTTATTTTAGAATTTGATGCAAAACCGTATTATTGCAACGCTGAGCCATAGGGCTTAAGCAAAAAATCATTGATTTTCAAGTGGTTACGAAACTGCTTGATCCTGATCCACCTGAAGAAAACAGACCGAAATCACCACTATGGCTAAAAATTTACTGATAGTTGAGTCCCCGGCGAAAGCAAAAACAATAGAAAAGATCCTTGGAAAAGATTTCGAGGTCAAGAGTTGTTTTGGACATATCAGGGACCTGGAGAAGGACGATATGGGCATCGATGTTCAGAATAATTTTCAACCCAGGTATATTGTCCCCGAAGACAAGGAAAAAGTGGTAAAGGAACTAAAGCAACTGGCTAAGAAATCTGAAGAGATCTGGCTGGCAACGGATGAGGACCGTGAAGGAGAAGCGATCAGCTGGCATTTATGTGAAGTTTTGGGCCTGGATCCCAGCCTGACGAAGCGCATCGTTTTTCATGAGATCACCAAACCTGCAATAGAATCGGCCGTAAAGAATCCAAGAAAGCTGGATCTGAACTTAGTCAATGCCCAACAAGCCAGGCGAATTCTTGACCGCATCGTGGGCTTTGAGCTCTCTCCTATATTATGGAGGAAAATGAGCATGAAGAACAACCTCAGTGCTGGCCGGGTGCAAAGTGTGGCCGTGAGGATCATTGCAGAAAGGGAACGGGAAATAAATGCTTTTGTGCCGTCAAGCACCTTCCGGATCGATGCTTTTTTTACGGCTAAAGATATTACCGGAAAAGCTGTAAGCTTCAAAGCTGAAGGCAGTAAATATAATAATGAAGATGGTGCAGAGAAATTTCTGCAGAGCTGTATTGGAGCCAACTACAAAGTGGCCGATATCCAGGTAAAGCCTTCAAAACGTACACCACCTGCCCCATTTACAACCTCTACACTCCAACAGGAAGCAGGCCGTAAACTGGGCTATGGGGTAAGCCGCACCATGATCCTGGCACAGAAACTTTATGAGGCAGGATATATCTCCTACATGCGTACAGACAGTGTGAGCCTTAGTGAGACTGCCATGGAAAACATTACCGGGCAGATCGGCGCAGAATACGGAAAAAAATATATTCAAACCAGGAAGTTCAAGAATAAGAATGAATCTGCCCAGGAAGCACACGAAGCCATCCGCCCCACATATATGGACAGAAGGCAGGTGGACATCCCTGATGCCCAGAAACTTTATGAACTGATCTGGAAAAGAACCATGGCCTCACAGATGGCAGATGCCGAATTGGAGAAAACCACGGCCAGGATCAGCATCAGTACCAATAAAGATCTGCTCACCGCATCCGGGGAAGTTTTGAAATTCGACGGTTTCCTGAAAGTATATATGGAGAGCAGGGATGAAGATGAAGAAGAGGGTGATGAGAAAACGGAAGGCATGTTGCCGCCGTTGGCTGTTGGGCAAGATCTCAATCTGAAAGAGATGAAGGCCACCGAAAGGTTTTCGCGTCCCGCTCCACGGTATACCGAAGCATCACTGGTGAAAAAACTCGAAGAGCTTGGAATAGGCCGTCCATCTACTTATGCCCCCACCATTTCAACCATCTTAAAAAGAGGATATGTTGAAAAACGCGATAAAGAAGGTGTGGTAAGGGATTTCAGAACACTGTTGCTAGCAAAGGATAAGATCACAAAGAAGACAGAACAGGAAAACACCGGTGCTGAGAAATCAAAATTATTTCCCACTGATCTCGGATTGGTGGTGACCGATTTCCTGATCCAGCATTTTGACGATGTGATGGATTATGGCTTCACTGCGCGTATCGAAAACGAATTTGACGAGATCGCCAATGGCAAAGTGAAATGGAATAAAATGGTGGATGATTTCTATACTCCTTTCAAGAAGGATGTAGACAATACCATGGAGACTGCAGAAAGGATCAGCGGTGAAAGAGACCTTGGCATTGATCCTGCCACAGGCAAGAAAGTGATAGCCAGGATGGGCAGGTTTGGCCCCATGGTGCAGATCGGAGATTCAAATGATGAAGAAAAACCAAGATTCGCCAAACTGAAACAGGAACAAAGTATTGAAACCATCAGTTTCGACGAAGCGATGGAACTGTTCAAACTTCCGCGTGTACTTGGAGAATTTGAAGGCTCCCCGGTTTCTGTAAGTATTGGAAGGTTTGGTCCTTATATCGCCCATGATAAACAGTTCTATTCGCTGGCCAAAGAGTTCGATCCCTATTCAGTGATGTTGGATGAAGTGCTGCCCATCATTGTAGAGAAGAGGCAGGCCAAGCTGGAAAGAACCATCAAAGTATTTGAGAAAGAAAAGATACAGCTGCTGCGCGGACCATACGGACCCTATATCAAGAAAGGGCTCAGGAATTTCCCTATTCCCAAAGAACAACAGGAAAAAGCTGCAGATCTTGGCATTGAAGAAGTGAAAAAAATGATCGAGGAAGCCATTGCCAACCCGCCTAAAAAGAATTTCAGGAAGAAGAAGGCGCAGAAATAGAGAGTCAGAGAGGCTGAGAGGCTGAGAGTCAGGACGTGTTATTTCTGTCTCTCCGCCACTCTGGCTCTCTGACTCTCTATTTTTGTTGTTTCCACATAATATCGCCGATTGTGGAAAACTAGAAACCTGCGGGAACGTTCAACCCCCGATATTTATTTTACAATTCAGTAACAATATTCTGTTGTTGTACAGCGTCATATAAATGAACGTAAACCCCCATGGAAGAAAACAAGGAAATATCAGCCCTGTTTCACCTGATCGACGACCCGGACGAAGAAGTGTTTACCACGGT
>JAHEFC010000256.1 GCA_024640385.1 Sphingobacteriales bacterium | reverse complement strand
AACGGCGTGATGAAGGTGAACGGTGAAGTGGTGGATGCAGCTAAATATAAAGAGCTGATCAAAGGAGATAAAATAAAGATAGAGGTTAAAGAAAACTGATTAATATTCTTACCGGTTAATATGTTAGACGGTTAGTGCATAAGATAAACAAGTTAGAGGCTGTCTCGAAAAAGAGGCAGCCTTTTTTTTTCAGGTTGCAGGAAGCAGGTTGCAGGTTGCAGAAAATTTAAGGTGCTGCAACCTGCAACCTGGAACCTGCCACCTGCTAGGCCGCCTGCTTGTTAAGGATTTCTAAAATCCATGAACGGCAACTCCAAATCCGAACAGATTCGTATATTTATTACGATAAAATTCGTAGTATGGGTCCAAACAAGATTTTAAAACCTACAGAAGGTGAACTGGAGATCCTCCAGGTGCTCTGGGAGAAAGGCGACGCAACAGTAAGGGATGTGCATGAAGAGCTATCCAGAACCAAGGATATCGGCTATACCACTGCTTTAAAACTCCTGCAGATCATGTACGAGAAAGGGCTGGTGACCAGGGATGAATCTGCAAAATCCCATATCTATAAAGCGGCTGTAAGCAGGGAGAAAACGCAGAAACAACTGGTTGGTAAAATGATCAACACCCTGTTTGCCGGATCTCCAGGACAATTGGTGATGCAGGCGCTGGGTAATCACCAGGCCAGTTCCGACGAACTGGAGCAGATCCAGAAACTATTGGATAACCTTAAGAAGAAATAACATGCAGGAGCTTTACCGGTCTGATCTATTGCAGGCTCTTGGATGGGCCATCGCAGACAGTCTCTGGCAGATGTCGCTACTATGGCTGGTTTACCAGGTTTTTATTGTGCTACCTTTCAGACATAAGCCTGCAGTCAAACATGCCGGTGCAGTATTGCTGTTGATCACCGGAACAACCTGGTTCTTCTATTCTTTTATTAACCGGTTGGCAGAAGAGAAATTAACCGGAGAATCGTTTCCTGGCATTTCTCCAGATTTCACTTTCTCCCTGACTAACCTGCTAAATGCCACACTACCCTATTTATCTTCTGCCTACCTGGTTATTGTTGTTTTACTATTTGCCCGTCTGATCTATAATTTCATTTCAACACAAAAACTGAAAATGGAATTGACACCTGCCATAGAATGGCAGCATGTGGTCAACAGGCTAACTGTAAGTATGGGCATTTCACGCGAGATTTTTATTTATATCAGCGAGTATATCAGCGTGCCTTCAACTATTGGGTATCTGAAGCCTGTTATCCTTTTGCCCATTGCCACCGTGAACCAATTAAGCATGGAGCAGCTTGAAGCTGTGATCATTCACGAAATGGCACATATACGTCGTAATGATTACCTGGTCAACCTGGCAGTGGCATTCATAGAAACCATTTTATTTTTCAATCCTTTTGCACACCTGCTGGGCCGAGCTGTAAGAAAAGAATGTGAACTATGTTGTGATGATGCGGTTGTTCGCCAGCAGGATCCTCATGCTTATGCCCAGGCACTTTTATTACTGGAAAAATCAAAGTTAAAGCCAACACTGGCCATGGCCGTGACAGGTAAGCAGGGCATGTTATTGGGCCGTGTTAAACGCATCCTGAACGTGCCCGATCAGGAGGTCAAATACAGGCATAAATTACTAGCCCTCGTTATGGTTGCCGGATTGATCATGCTTACGGGACTCCTTACTCCTGCCAGGGTGTCTGAACAGGACAGGGAAAAAACCAACTCAATCGCACAACAGGTGACCCTGAAAGAAACAGCCCGCGCACCCCTGCCCTTTGTGATGAAACTGGACTATCCTGAACAGGCTCCATCAGTAGAAAAGGCTGTGCCCAAAACACCCAGGCCTAAATTGCAACCCGCAAAGGTCATTGAAGAACCTGTTACTGATATAAACAATGTCGAATTGTTTTTTTCACCGGAAGCGCCAGTGGCACCGGTTCCTCCGCCCGCTCCCCCTGTGAACGAATTCACCAGTGAAGGATTCAACTTCAGTTTCCAGTTTCCCGAATCAGAAGATCTTATCAAAGCATCAGCTGCACCTGATCCGAGGGACAGAAGGCATCCGGACATACTTAGAAATGAACAGTTCAGGAAAGCGAAGGAGTTGGCCAGATCACCAGAAGTTTATCGCGCTATACAAAACAATGCAAAACAATTCCAGGACCTGGCGAAGCTGAAAGTGAACATGGGTAATCTTAGTGAACATCCGGAACAGATCTACAATGAAAAACTGCTGGCAGACATGGAAGAGAATATAATAGCAGGCCAGGGCTTGTCCGTCACTCCGCGTATTCAAATGGAGAGAAAAATAGCGACCGGGAAAAAAGTTGCCAGGCCTTTGATCAGAACGATCCCGGTTGATAACAGCATGACCATTACCATCATCCAGGATGAAGAACAGATCGAAATAACGCTAAAGGATAAACGATAATTACCAGACCTTCCGGGGGCACATATCCCCGTAAGTATTGTTGATCAGGAACCCGATAACGATCTCATGTGTTCCTTTCTGCATAGATGATAACAGGTAGTTCGCATTATTGATATCGTATGAATAGCCGATGTTCACCGTCTGCGAAATATTCACTCCACCCATAAATGCAAACCCCTCGCTGAACCTGTAACTGCCGCCCAGCCAGAGCCTGTCCTGGTACTGTACTTTAAGGTTGATATCTTTATAAAGCGGCATGGATGAAATATACCTCAGCATGAAAGAAGGAAGCGCTGTAATATCTTCAGTCAGAAAAAACCTATAGCCCGCCGTAGCAAAAAGATGGGGTACTGTAGTTGACTTACCCAGCGAACTGTCAGTCAGTATGAATTGTGAAGGGATGACCTGCTGGGCGGACAAGCCTGCAAAATAATCTGCCGAGTACAGCCACAGGCCTACATTCAGTTCCGGGGTGATCTTATTTGACTCTCCGGTAAAAGCATTGACAGCGGGATCGAATGGATTGGCGAGTTCGATCTTTGACCGGTCAACACTGGTGCCTGAAAGCCCAAGTCCGAAGCCGGCAGATAAATTTGTTTTCGCATTTACCGGCATATGATAAGCATAGGAACCTGTGGCATAAAACCTGCTGATATAACCGGTTTTATAATTCATAACATTGATACCTATTCCATGATGGGGTTCAGAAGCAGTATATTCTTCCCAATATCTTTTGCCCCTGGGGTTCTCACCCTTCATTTCAAATGAAGTAGGATTCTGCTTCTCATCTGTTTTGCCAATGGGTCCGTGGGCCGTTATATAAAAAGTAGAAGGTGCACCTTCAATCCCCACCCATTGTTTTCTCATGCTGAGTTTAAGGTCAACATAGTTCTCTATGCCACTTATGGCCGGATTGATCACATAATTGTTTAGGATATACTGGGTATAATGAGGACGTTGCTGTGCCGCCACAACCAGACTCACGAGCATAAAAAATATCAGCAATAACTTCCTCATAACTTATCTAATAATGGTCACATAACCTGCTATTTTCTTCTTTCCGTTTTTGGGATCTATCACATAATAATATGTTCCTGCAGGAACCTGCCTGCCGTTGTTTGTGCCATCCCAGGGCTTAGCATAACCAACTGTCCTGTACATCAATTGACCTGCTGTATTGTATACTTCCAGCACCGATCCCGGGTAACTGTCCAGCGAAAGTATTTCCCACCTGTCGTTATACCCGTCACCATTGGGAGTAAACGTGTTTGGTATTTTGATATCTGCAAGAAATTTCACAAACACATCGTCAGTTACCGAACAACCGTCTGCGGTAGTCACAGTCAGTGTATAGGTGATGTCGTCCGGAGGAGAAACTTTTGGATTGATCTTAGTAGGATCATCCATATAAGTTGGCGGAGTCCAGTTGATCCTGATTCCTGTTCCACTGGCCCTGGCATTCAGTACTACATAGCCGCCGCTCAATACCGCCCTGTCCGGACCTGCATCCGCTTTGGGGACTTCCTTCACTACTATCGCCCTGGATGCCGTATCAACACAACCTGCTGTGGTGGTAAATATATAGTCGGTGTTATGGGATCCCCTGCCGGCTACGGAAGGTGTGAATAGGCCTTTCTCGTCCACTCCCCTTCCAACATACCTGTATGTGCCTGTGAGCGCAGAAGTTTCCGAAGCCTGTGTGATCTGGAATGCGGGCATATTCTCACACATGGACGGCACTTCATTAAATACCAGTTGAGGACTTGCCAGGAGGTCGATATCCTGAATAGTTTCGCTGAAACAGGCAGCGCCTGAATATGCCACAACTTTCATTTTCATTTTCCTGGTCGCCGGTGTGCCAAAAGATGCATATACATACTGGTAGGTTTTGCCAACTACGGGATCTTCATCCACCAGCTTTACAGACGGGTTATTACCGAAATCCCAGAATATTTCAAGCCTGGTCACTTTCCCAAAATCCACACCTGAATTATTGACCACTTCCACTACCCTGTTGCTGCATACGGGGCCACCATTCTTTACCTGGACGATGGCTTTTGGCAGCGCACCATTCACTGTAAAGGCCGATGTGGACGTATCCCTGCAACCTGACGAAGTGGTAATGATCTGTCTTACATCGTAAGTTTTCGCTGCGGTATATTTGTGCCTTGGCGATTTATCAGTACCCGTAGTTCCATCTCCAAAATCCCACTGATAGCTTAACGTGCTTCCATCTGGTGTTCGGCTTGAATCAATGAATTCTGCATAAGCATCATTGAGGCAAACCTCGGGCAGGGAGAAACCTGCAATAGGCAGGGTGTTGACTTTTACATCCTTACTGAATGAATTACTGACGCATCCTTTTGAATTCACCAGGGTGAGTTTAACTGCGAAGTTGCCGGTTTTAGCGTACACATGATTCACGGAAACTGAGGTGGAGGTTGAATCAAACGAACCGTCTCCGTAATCCCAGCGCCATTTCTGAATGGTACTTCCATTTGGATTTGAAAGATCATTGAAGGTAACGGTAGCATCTTTACAGGCCACTGTATGATCGAAAGATGGAATGGGGATGTTCTCCAACGCCACTTCTTTAACCACCGGTTCTGAGATACAACCCAGTTCCGTGATTGCCTGCAGGCTGACATTGTATTTCTTACCCTCCGCATATTTGTACCTGAAAGATTTCTTGTCAGACATATTATTATCCCCGAGGTCCCACTTCCACTGGTTCACCAGGCGTGCATTCAAACTGCCACTGATATCATTAAATGAAACTGAATCCGATGAGCAACCTGTTGTCAGGAAATTAAAATCGGCTTTTGGTGTATCGAAGATCTGCAGGTCGTAATCAATTTCCTGGGTACCGCTGCATCCATCTGAGGTTGAACTCTGGGCTACGATGGTGATCGGGTATGTACCAATTGCCGGCACATTATAATTTTTGGTCAAAGTGTACCGGTAGAGCTGCCGGCCATTAACGTTCCAGGTAGAATCGTAAACCGGGGAACTGACCAACTCGTCAGGGAACAGCCCGTTGAACTTGCATTCAAAACTCAATGGCTGATAGGGAAACACAACGGAGAATTTGAACGGAGTGTTCTTACATCCCGAAGGAACGTTTACCGTGGCGTACTGGTTCCTGATCTGTACAAACTGGTAAAGGTCTTTAAGATTGGTTCCTGCTGAATAACCATAGGATTCCGCGTTCCCAAAACCATAGGAAATTGCATTGAATCCCGAATCGCAGGTGATACGATGCGTACCCAGTTGGGTTTCCAATTGAACATAGACAAACCCGGGATCAGCAGGTACAGGTGTAAACCCGCCCACAGGAATGCCATCAAGCTTGAGAGACGACATGGCAGACTGGTTATTCTGCAGCACGATGTTGAGGTAATGCTTATTGTTCTGGGGATTGATCAGCCTCATAGATGTAAGCGTAACATCCCTGATCGTTTGTTCCACTGGGTTGAGGTAGATCATTTCCGGATCTCCATTGGAGGTATTCTCACCACAAGCCTGGGTAGTGAAATATTGAGCAACCTGTATGGGCTTGTCAGACTC
>JAHEFC010000255.1 GCA_024640385.1 Sphingobacteriales bacterium | reverse complement strand
GTCAGCGATAACAGGTATCCAAAAATGCAGGCAACCACCGCAGCAATAAAGCCGAGTAATAATGTAAATGAAACAGCCGCTTTCAGGTACCCGAACTGTTTGAAATAAGACAATAGTTCAAATAGCACCGCCAGTAACAAAAATCCAATTGGCAGGTGAACGACCAATGGATGTAAGTGCCCCAAAAAAGTTGTGATATCCAGCAGCATCGTTTATACGCGGGTTAATTTGATGGGGGATGAATGATTCGCATTCCATTGGCAGATGTACAGGTTCTTGTCTTCATCCACACAAACATCGTGGCAATGTTGAAATACCTTTTCGGGGGCCTGCAATGTTGGTTGCAATGTATTGCCTTTATACACCGGGGCATTGCCACCAGGATTAGAAATAACTTTATTGCCTGCATCCAATACCGTTACAAAACCTGTATTGGCATTTCTTTTTCCAGCTTCATCTTTTGACCAGCAAACACCTGCGTAAATATTTTCTCCATCGGGTACAGCACGACATACATACATTCCGGGTGTATCGATCCGGTGCAGAAATTTGCCATCCAGCGTAAATACTTTAAAACAATTTTCTTCCCTGGATGTACAGATCAATGTTGGATTGTTTTTATCACGTTTATCAATGGCAACACCATGGGCATTTACAAGGTTATGCTCCTTGTTGCTGTTATTATGTCCACCAAAATGACGGATATACTGGCCCTTGCTGTTGTATTGAATAATGTAATCAGAGCCATAACCATCCGCTACATAAATATCCCCGTTTGGCGCAACGGCTGTTTCAGTGGGCATAAATTTTTCCGTGTCATTGTATATGCCAATCGTGCGTGGATGCCCGATAGTGAACAGGATGCGGCCATTTAAATCCGTTTTTATTACCTGTCCCGCCTGTGCATTCCATTTACCGGTTCTGTCCTGGTAATAGCCACAATCCACCAATAGTAAAAAATCCTCTTCACCTTCTTTTGAAATGGATAACCCATGTCCGCCCGGCCAGGAAGTTCCCCAGGAGTCAAGCAGTTTGCCGGATTTATCAAAGACCAGGATGTTGTTATGAATATTGTCGCCCAGCATGATCAACCTGCCCTTACTATCCTGAACCATTTCGTGGCAGTTGAAAAGCGGGGTACTGTTTACGCCGATTTTTGCCCAGCCTTTATCCACTTTATACTTATATCCACCATGTCCTATCAGCTCATCTTCGGGCTGAAGATTTTTGTGTAAAATGGAAAATCCGGAAACAGGGGCAGCCACTGTAAGCGCAGAAGCCATCGTTGAATTTTTAAGAAAATTTCTTCTTGAAAGCATATGGTTGGTTTTAGCTGTTGATTAGTGTTGGAATGATTTGAATGATTGATGCCGTTTAGTCGTTTAGTCGTTTTTTTTGTTAGTCATTGTTGAAACAGTTGAAGTTGTAATAGGACAGATTCTACATAGACATTTTGCACTTAACAAAACCTTGCTGAATTGTTTACATATTTCTTTTTTGAATCCTAACCGTAACCGTTATTAACTTAAAATATCCCTCACTACCTTCCCATGCACATCGGTTAACCGGAATCGCCTTCCCTGGTATTTATAGGTAAACCGTTCATGGTCTATTCCCATCAGGTGCATTAAAGTAGCCTGGAAATCATGCACGTGAACCGGGTCCTTTATAATATTGTAACTGAAATCATCGGTTTCTCCGTAACTGATTCCGGGCTTTACGCCGGCACCCGCCATCCACATCGTAAAGCAACGGGGGTGATGATCACGGCCATAATTATCAGGTAATAGTTTTCCCTGCGAATACACCGTTCTCCCAAATTCACCGCCCCAGATAACCAGTGTATCTTCCAATAAACCCCTTCTTTTCAGGTCTTTGATCAGTGCTGCTGTAGCCTGGTCAGTGGCTTTGCATTGCTGGGCCATCCCTGCAGGTAGTCCTCCATGATGGTCCCATCCCTGGTGATACAACTGAACAAACTTTACATCTTTTTCCAATAGTTTCCTTGCTAAAATGCAGTTGGCTGCATAAGTGCCGGGATCTTTACTATCCGGGCCATACATTTCAAAAACTTCTTCCGGCTCATCAGAAATATCCATTACTTCAGGAACAGAGGTCTGCATCCGGTAAGCCATTTCATATTGCGCAATGCGGGCCTCAACTTCCGGATCGGCATTGGCTTCATTCTGCATTTTATTTAATTGCGACAGGTAATCCAACATCTCTTTCCGGTCTGCACCATCATAGCCTTCGGGATTATCGAGGAATAATACGGGGTCCTTTCCAGCCCTGAATTGCACGCCCTGGTGTTCGGAAGGCAGGAAGCCATTGCCCCATAACCTGGCATACAAGGGTTGATCTTTCACCGCATTTTTTGAAACCAATACGATAAAGGAAGGCAGGTTTTCATTGTCAGTACCCAGCCCATAACTTATCCATGATCCAATTGAAGGCCGACCGGGTAATTGATTCCCTGTCTGGAAAAAAGTAATGGCAGGATCGTGGTTGATCGCTTCTGAATTAATTGATTTGATGATGCACAGGTCGTCTACCACTTCAGCGGTATGCGGCAATAATTCACTCATCCATGTTTGCGATTGTCCGTGCTGGTTAAATTTATAAATGGACGGCACTATGGGTAAGATACTTTGATTGGAACTCATACTGGTCAGCCGTTGTCCCTGTCTAACCGAATCGGGTAGCGGCTTCCCAAACATATCAACCAGTTTGGGTTTATAATCGAAGGTTTCAAATTGCGACGGCCCACCGCTCATAAAAAGGTACACCACCCTTTTTGCCTTTGGTGCAAAATGAGGCAGTGCCCGGAGAATTTCCGCCTCCAGGTTTTCAGGGGCTTGCCCGGCTGACAGTTGATCAATTTGTTTGCCAAAAAGCGTTTTACCCAGCAGCGAACCCAATGCAATGGCACCAAATCCCATGGATGTTTTGGTCAGGAAATTTCGCCTGTCCCATCCTTTTTTCAATTGGTTAATTTCCGGAGAATGTGGCTGAAAATTATCGTTATGATTGTCACACATGGTTTATCTTTTCGTTAGTGTTGCATCAGAATTTAAAATAACACTGGCCACTACTGCATTGGCAGCAACCATTGCAGGTTCCAGGTTTTTATCAACGATGTATTGTCCGGCTGTTAACCAGCCTTTGGTCTTTTTTATATCTCCCCTGAATTTTTGCAGTTCCTTTAATTGAAGCGCTTCCAATAATTCAATCTCCTTTTTTTCAGGGGGCAAACCTGTTAGTTTTCGATAGATGTTGGTGATTCCTTTTCGGGTATTGTTTTCCTTCGTTATTTGTTCGCCCATTACTTTGGCCGCTTCCACAAATGTTGGATCATTCAGCGTTACGAGGGCTTGCAATGGAGTGTTTGTTTTTTGCCTGCGTACCACACAATAGCTTCGCGATGTGCCATCAAATGTGGCAAGGGTAGGGTTAGGGACAGAGCGCTTGACAATTACATATAAACTACGTCTGTAAACGGTGTCACCAGAATCAGCCTTATAACTGGTATTATTAATTTCCCATAAGCCTTCGGGTTGATATGGTTTTACACTGGGGCCACCTATTTTATTATTGAGCAAGCCGCTTGCCATCAAAGCATTGTCACGGATCATTTCTGCCGACATCCGCACAGCCGGCCCATGTGATAACAACCTGTTCTCCGGATCCTGCTGTGCAATGGAAGGAATTGCTTTTGAATCCTGCCGATAGGTGGCAGACAACACAATCAGCTTACACAATTTTTTTACATCCCAGCCAGATTCCCTGAAGGTAACTGCCAGCCAATCCAGCAATTCCGGGTGACTGGGCATTTCGCCCTGGTTGCCAAAATCTTCCGTGGTTTTTACAAGGCCCGTTCCAAAGAAATTTTGCCAGTATCGGTTAACTGCTACTCTTGCAGTCAACGGGTGATTTGGATCGGTTAGCCATAATGCAAATCCATATCGATTCCGGGGTAAGTTTTTTGGAAAAGGCAATATGGAGGTTGGTGTGTTTGGAAAAACTTCTTCACCCAATGCATCATAATTACCTCTTTTTAAAACATGTGTCTTTCTGGGTTGAGGCATTTCCTGCATCACCATTAACTCGGGTATATTTTCGGTAGAATCGGCCAGAGTACTGCGCAACTGTTGCAGTTTTTTTTGCTCTTCCAGTACACCGGGATGAATGGCTGATAAATAATAGGTTTTTAAAATGCTCAATTCCTGTGGGGATAATTGTTCAGGTGATTTACCGGTGATGGATGCCCAGGCATTTTGCCCCGAAATTATTTTTATTTCAAAATCAGTTAATACTCGATTGTACACCATGATGTCATCTACCTTTCCTCCCTTAAAGCCCAGGCCCCTGTTCCATGCACCTACCTGCAAGCCGGGCTGATTGCCTCCGTTTAATAAAATATCTTTTGTTAACTGGTCCATGGTGGTCTCCAGTTCCAATTCATTTCCATCCTGAAATATTTTTAACCCACTTGCTTTTGAAGAGCCATCATAGGTTACCGTTAGTTGAATCCATTGCTCTCTCGGCATGACTTTTTTGGTGACTTTTGAAATGGCATTGGATGGCGCGGCATGCGAAAGATTCAACTCCAGTTGATTGTTTTTAAAATACAAATGGTAACCCCGGTAATTATACAATCGCTCCGCAACACACTTGTGAAAAATGACACCTTCCTTAAAATCTTTTGGAATAAATATGCTGATATGGATGCTAAAGGGATCCGACTTTCTGAAAACGCCGGCAGGACTAATGTCCAGCCATTCATCTCCACCCAGCACCAATGCTTTTCCATTGGCCCTGTTTTCAAATACCGGTTTTTCTCCGGGGGAGCCACCGAGTTCCCGTTTCATGGCACCAGCTTTTTTTGGATCATTGCTACTTTTCAAAGAGCCATTGTCAAAATTATAATGAGCCTGCAACCCGATGGATGGTAGCTTTTCTTTTTGAAGTTGTTGGTAATTTTTGGAATGCAGCCATTTTTCAAAATCAGGTGAGGCGTTCATTTTTGTTTGATCAATCTTTTTCTCCTGTGTTGAAATATCATTGTTGATGAACCGAAGTACTTTTTCCTTTTCATCCGATGGAAGTAAAATGGTGGGGGAGGGCATTGATCCATCAAAAGAAATTTGCCCGGCTTCTTTTACATTGTTAAAAAAGCTAAACATTTCATAATAGTTTTTTTGAGAGATGGGATCAAACTTATGATCGTGGCACCTGGCGCAACCAACCGGGATGCCCATCATTGCAACACCGGTGGTATTGATACGGTCAACTACATATTCGGCCTGGAATTCTTCATCGATGATACCGCCTTCCATATTTTGTTGGTGGTTGCGGTTAAATGCGGTGGCAATCAACATTTCTTTTGTTGGATGGGGCATCAGGTCACCGGCCAGTTGCCATTGGATGAATTGATTGTAAGGGAAATTATTATTGAAGGAATTGATCACCCAATCGCGGTAGGGAGACATGTCGCGTATCCTGTCTACGGTGTAGCCATGCGAGTCGGCAAAGCGTGCAAGGTCCAGCCAGTCAACAGCCATCTTTTCTCCATAATGTGGTGATTGGAGCAGTCTGTCAACCTGCTTTTCATAAGCATTAGGAGAATTGTCTTTTACAAAAGCATCCAGCTCTTCCAATGTGGGTGGAAGGCCCGTAAGATCCAGTGAGACCCTTCTCAGCAACAATTCTTTTTCCGCCTGTTTGGAGGGGATCATTTTTTCCTGTTCCAGTTTATGTGCAATAAAATGATCGATGGGATTGATGACCCAATCTTTATTTTTCACTTCGGGAACAATTGGCTTTTCTGGTTTTACAAATGCCCAGTGTGGTTTGTAGATGGCGCCCTGTTCGATCCATTTTACAAGGATAGCTTTTTCTTTTGGCGAAAGGCTCAGATGTGATTTAAAGGAAGGCATTTTGTATTCCGGATCTTCCGACATGATCCGGTGAAATAATTCACTGCCATTCAAATCGCCCGGATCAATGGCT
>JAHEFC010000254.1:5309-6015 GCA_024640385.1 Sphingobacteriales bacterium | reverse complement strand
TGGAAACACGGTACCCACCATCGGTATGGTCACTGAAAAAGATTGCTCAACCTCAGCAGAAAATGAAGGCAGCGGTATGAAATACTCCAGGTACTGGGAGAAGATGAATGCCACCCCTGCAGAACCGGCACAATTGATCACGGCAAAACATGCCCAGCCAAACAGAAAGGCCCAGAATTCACCATAGACATTCCGCATGATCGCATACTGTCCCCCTTCTTCGGGCATCATGGCAGCCAATTCACCCAGCACCATGGCCATCAGCAGGGTGAAAACACCTCCCAGGATCCAGGCGATCATGATCATGGCAGGAGACCCCAGTAATTGCACGATCTCAACAGGCCGCATGAAGATCGCAGACCCGATCACAGAACCAACAACCAATAATAAAGTGGTCTTAAACCCAAGCGTACGTGGAAGATGTTGCAATATTTGAGGATTTAGGGTGTTTATTTAAATCACTGATCAGAGTCTGAGCATATCACCGATGATCCTGTGAAAATGATGCGTGCCCTGCTCCCGCGTAACCGAATATCTTCCAAACTGATAGAACCTTGACTGCACACCTTTCTGCACATTCTCCACCACTTCCTCATCTTCAAATTCAACGGTATCAAGCCCGGACCCGGCGCCTGTATTATACAGCCCCTGTTTCCAGATATAGGTAAGGAACCTGACTTTCGTTGATGCTACACTGTTAGGTTCA
>JAHEFC010000254.1:0-5299 GCA_024640385.1 Sphingobacteriales bacterium | reverse complement strand
GCCCACTATTATAAAAACGCGACCGTATTCCACGCTGCACATTCTCCACTACCGCCTCGTCTTCACGCTCTACTTTATCCAAGTCTGCCCCTGCGCCTTTATCCAATTTGGTTTCATCCCATACATAACACAGGAAAGATACTTTTGTCAAAGCTGGATTCATCGGTTGTACAATATTAATGGATAAACCCCATGGATAAAAATTGAACATCATATTAGGAAACACAAAGAAATAATAGGCTCCCACTTTCTTCCCATGATCCGGCGAATCGGCAGGCAGGTCAAAACAGTCCTCATCATCTTTTGCTATTCCCAATTGAAGATTGGACCGAGTGAACAGTTCTGTAGTATAATTGCCATAATCAATCACTGCGTTCAATCCTGCATGCACAAAGGGGATATGAAACCCTTCCAGGTAGTTTTCGCAATACAGGGCCCAGTTCGCTTTAACGGAGAATTCACGGGAAAGGTCGGGACGAAATTTGAATTCTTCCAAAGGCAGCCATCCTACCCGTTTCATCATATCGCCCAGGAAATCAGCATGGCTGCGATTTTTTCCCAAAGAGGTGAACAACAAGGGTCCCCATTGCAGCAGGGGCAGCTCTGGTAGATCGTCTGTAGCGGCGGGAAAATCTTTCACCTCCCTGAATTCGGGCATGGAGCGGAATTTTCCATCTAAAGAGAATTGCCTTCCATGGTATTTACAACGTAAATGAGGCGACTGGCAGGGTTCGTACACCACTAAATTACCACGGTGGGTGCAAACATTGGACAGGCAGTGAAGTCCTTTTTCATCCCTGGTCAGCAAAAGCGGTTCAGCCAGCCAGCCCGGCAAAAGGGTAAAAGGATGACAGTTTCCCGGATCAGAAACATGACCGGCATCAGCAATAAACTGCCAGGAAGGAACAAATAACTGTTCTTTTATACGCGATATGAGCTGTGGATCATTGTAAAACGAAGTATCCAGGGTCCTGGCCAGGGAAATATCAGCGTTTACAGGCACCATAGTAAAAGTTTGAATATTATAAATATATACCTAATGAAGATCAGTTTATTGCAAAACATTGATCATTACAGGAGAACCAAATAAGAGGGAGTTTTACATCAGAAAAAGCAAACAAACCTATTCACGCAAAACTCTTAAAAATGAAAAAGGAATATTGGATCAAGATCGGCAATGTAGATAACCGCCTCGTGATTTTCCTCAATGGGGAAATGATATGGGATAGCGGTATTATCCATAACGACCCTACATTACACAAGGCGGTTGAAATCACACATCTTCTTCACGACCACGAAAACTTCCCCAACGAACTTATTTTTGAAGGCTTCAACGATACTTTCAACACTAACGGATCCGAAGAAGACATGAACCCATGGCATTTCAGCTACAGGGTGGTACAGATGACACTGGACGAAAAAGGAAATATTGAGGAAGAGATAGACCTGATCAAACCCTATGATGAGAAGCACTTTTCAAACCCCAATATCAGGGCACTGAATAATGTGTATGTGATCAAGCGTCGCAACGGGTATTTCAAAGTTGTTTCCAACGCCTTGTCACAGCAATTCGCAGAATAGCATAACCTCCAATCAACATAGTGCTGAGGGAGCGGGAACCCGGGAAGTTTTGGGAGTCTTCCCCCTTTCGCTCCCTCACTTTATTCTCTTATTCCCGTTTTTGAATCCAATCTTAAGCACAGGGTGGCATGACTCACTTAGCCATTAATTCGAAGATATAGGTCTCCTTTTCCCCCAGGTAATTCGTCTGGGACTGTTTCCACTTCATTTTCGTCCGGCTCCATTCAGACACTTTATAGGCCTGGGCATTAAAGCCCTTGGAGATATACAGCATACTATCGTTATCTGTGACTGCCCATTCCCCGCCATTCAGGTTAGTAAATACAGATCCCCCCGGAGGATCACATACATTGAGACCGTCTGATTTTGTAAATAGTGAGGGGGGATTGAACTTAAGCAGATCGTCCAGCTCGCAGGGCTTGAAATAGATATTGGTAAGATCGGTATAACTGCCATCCTGAAAATTCAGGGTAAGCCGGTACATGTTCCAGGTATAAGCAGTGAGTGCAGTCCGAAGTGTTATGGGCTCTTCCACTTTCACATCATCTTTCTGACAGGAAAGTATTAACGCAGCTATTAGAAGGGATAGATAGTTTTTTTTCACAGGCTACTAATTACAGGTGGCAGGTTGCAGGTGGCAGGTTGCAGGTTACAGAATGGCTGCGGTTTACGTCCCATTTGTCCTGTTGCCTGGTAAAAGAATTGCATCTCAGCATCGATTGCAGATAGAATCGGCGTCATCCTATAAATTTAATGATATTCCGGCTATTTCAGGTTGCAGGTTACAGGTTACAGGTTGCAGATGGCAGGTTGTTGTATGTAACCCTCCCGGCATCTTTCACTATTGAATGATCATAATACTTGAATTGTGATTGTATTAACTAAAAGGAAAACATTCTGTTTGTCTTCATGACCAAATAATTTAATATGATGAAGTATTGTATTGCTATTTTGCTTTTGAGTATAAGTAATTTATCGAATGCGCAGATCAAGAGAAATTCGATCTTATTAGGAGGGCAACTATCTTATTTCAATGACAGAAACCAGAGCGAAAATTCAACTCAAAATTATGAAAGTGGCAGAATTGGAATTTCCATCGGAAAAGCTATCAAGGAGAATTCAGTAGTTGGAATCAATTTTACTTATACCCCAAATAAACAGGAAAATATGCATTCGGGGCTGGACAGTTTTACAACTAAGTCTAATCGCTATGAAATTGGCGGTTTCTATAGAGAATATAAAAACATAGGGAAAGAATTTTACTTTTTTGGCCAGGTTGATGGGGCGTATATAACGGGCAATCAAAAAGAGGATTATACTGGTAATTCGAAAGATGTCACAATAACCCAGAACGGAGGATTTGCATCTTTGACCATTGGGTTATCCTATAATATTTTCAAAAAAATGCAGGTAGAACTTTCTATTCCAAACCTGATCAGCATGCAATATCTTGTCTCTAATTCAGATTCAGAAAACCCTCAAGTTCCAGATGCTGACAGGAAGCAATTCTCATTTTCTTCTAATTTGACAAATAGTTCAATTCTAGGCTACTTGGGTGTAGGATTTCGATTTATACTATAGCTTCTTTCATGTAAGAAGGGTATGCATACATATTAAAAAAGCCGGCAGTTAAACCGCCAGCCCTTTTATTTATTTCATTCCACATTTCATTCCACCAAATTTATCACATTCATCACATTCCCACATTAAAATAAAAACCCCGGCAAGCCGGGGTTTTTATTTTAGTAGTCCATTCCGCCCATTCCAGGAGCGCCGCCGCCATGGTTATGCATTGGCTCTTCTTTCTTTGGCTTGTCGGCGATCACACACTCAGTGGTCAGCAGCATACCTGCGATGGAAGCAGCATGCTCCAGCGCTACGCGGCTAACTTTAGTAGGATCGATAACACCTGCTTTCAACAGGTTCTCATACTTGTCTGTACGAGCGTTATATCCGTAATCAGCTTTTCCTTCTTTTACTTTTTGTACAACGATGGATCCTTCGATACCAGCATTACCAACAATGGTACGCAGTGGCTCTTCAAGCGCACGGCGAACGATAGCAACACCAGTGGTTTCATCAAAGTTTTCACCTTTTACCTTATCCAGAGCTTCAATAGCGCGGATATAAGCGATACCGCCACCAGGTACAATTCCTTCTTCAACAGCAGCACGAGTTGCATGAAGCGCATCGTCAACGCGGTCTTTCTTTTCTTTCATCTCTACTTCAGTAGCAGCACCAACATTCAGTACAGCAACACCGCCGCTGAGTTTAGCCAGGCGCTCCTGTAATTTTTCCTTGTCGTAGTCAGATGTAGTAGTATCGATCTGTGCTTTGATCTGTGCGATCCTTGCATTGATATCGTCCTTCTTACCTTTTCCACCTACGATGGTAGTGTTGTCTTTATCGATAGTCACCCTTTCAGCACGGCCTAAATAAGTCAGGTCCGCATTCTCGAGCTTGTAACCCTGCTCTTCGCTGATCACGATACCCTTGGTGAGGATAGCGATATCCTGCAGCATCTCTTTCCTCCTGTCACCGAAACCTGGCGCTTTAACAGCAGCCACTTTCAGGGTTCCGCGGAGCTTGTTCACAACCAGTGTTGCGAGTGCCTCACCTTCCAGGTCTTCAGAAATGATCACGAGAGGAGCACCTTGCTGAGCCACTTTCTCCAGGATATGGAGGATGTCTTTCATGGCAGATACCTTCTTGTCGTAGATCAGGATATAAGGAGCCTGGAGTTCTGCTTCCATCTTGTCAGCGTTGGTAACAAAGTATGGAGAGATATAACCACGGTCGAACTGCATACCTTCAACCAGTTCGATGCTGGTTTCAGTACCACGGGCTTCTTCAACAGTGATCACACCATCTTTTCCTACTTTCTGCATGGCTTCTGCGATCAGCTTACCGATCTCAGCATCGTTGTTGGCAGAAATAGAAGCCACCTGTTCGATCTTCTTGGTATCGTTACCTACTGTAGAAGATTGTTTTTTCAGGTTGGCAACAACCAGGTCAACTGCTTTGTCGATACCACGCTTCAGATCCATTGGGTTGGCACCTGCAGCTACGTTCTTCAGACCTTCAGTGATGATGGACTGAGCCAGAACAGTGGCAGTAGTTGTACCGTCACCGGCAACATCAGCAGTTTTGGAAGCAACTTCTTTCACCATCTGGGCACCCATGTTCTCGATGGGATCTTCCAGTTCAATTTCTTTTGCAACGGTCACACCGTCTTTGGTTACAGCTGGTGAGCCGAATTTCTTTTCCAGCACTACATTACGACCTTTAGGACCCAGGGTCACTTTCACGGCATTAGCCAGAACGTCTACGCCTTTTTTCATCTTGGCGCGGGCGTCAGTATTGAAGAATAATTGTTTTGACATAATTCTTTCGTTTGATAATTAGAGAATTGGTTTTCTGCAAATACGCAGGAAATTAAACTACAGCGAGGATGTCGGACTCCCTCATGATGAGGTAATCTTTACCTTCTATTGAGATCTCAGTACCGGCATACTTACCATACAGTACATTATCGCCGGTTTTCACTGTCATGGGCTCGTCTTTTTTACCAGGACCGGCAGCCACTACAGTTCCTTTTTGGGGTTTTTCTTTTGCAGTATCCGGAATAATGATACCGCCAGCTGTTTTCTCCTCAGCAGGCGCTGCTTGCACGATCACCCTGTCATGAAGCGGGGTAATGTTTAACTTCTTAGCCATA
>JAHEFC010000253.1 GCA_024640385.1 Sphingobacteriales bacterium | reverse complement strand
CAGTTAAGAATTTAAGTCGCTGGGATCCCTCACGCTATTATAATATCTGGATCGTCAACAAGATCGACGGTGCTGATGGAACTACAGGTAGCTTTACCGCTGGATTCGCATATTTCCCGGGGTCGTCAGCATCGCTGGACGGCACCATCATCCTGGCTACGCAAATGAAATCTGGCAAAAGGACCCTGCCCCACGAAATAGGCCACGCATTCAACCTATATCACGTTTTTGAAGGCGCCGGGGCCTCCACTTGCTCACCCAATACAGACTGTACAAATGATGGCGACAAGATCTGTGACACCGATCCCATCACATCGCCATCATCCACCTGCAGAACCGGAACCAATAGTTGTACAGGGCAGCCTTATAGCGTAAATACCGAAAGCAATTACATGAACTATACGGCCTGTAAAACCCTGTTCACCCAGGGCCAGAAAGACCGTATGCTTGCTTCTGCTGCAGGTCCTTACCGTATCACGCTGACCAATTCATATGCACTGGCCTCGATCTATCCTTTAGAGCCTTATGTTGCACCACCGGGAAGTTCATGTGCCCCGCAAACAGCTTCAACTGGTCTGGGGGGAGCATATGCAGGTGTGTTGAATCTGAACCTCGCAGGAAGGATCATACAAACAGGTTCAACGCCCCAGGACGGTGGCTATAAAAATAATGGAACGGACTGCCAGTCGCTGATCCAGTTATCGCAGGGTGCATCCTACACTTTAGACCTCAAATTGCTTGGAACAAATGCAGAGCAATGCAAGGGATGGATCGACTATAATAATGACGGTGTATTTGACAATGCAACAGAGCTGGTGATCAGTTATTCAGAAAATAGTGTTACGCCAGCGGGGCGCAACGGACTCTGGATCAGTAATTCATTCATCGTCCCAACAACATCCGTGATCAATACGCCACTCAGGTTAAGGATCATTGATGATATTTCCACTTCATTTGGACTGAACGGCCCGATAAATTCAGGATGTACAGCCCCGGCATATGGGCAGGCTGAAGACTATCCCGTAATCATTTCACCGTCTTACCTGCTGCCAGCACAAACCACCAGGTTCACCGGCAGGTATAACGGAAGTTCTGTATTGCTGGAATGGGAAACCAGTTCAGAGGTCAACTCCGATAAGTTCGTTGTTCAACGTTCTGTTGACGCGATGAATTTCTCAGATATCGCCAGTGAAAAAGCAAGGGGGGGAGCCAATATCAGAACGATGTATTCTGTTAATGACAGGAATATCAGTACCGGAACATATCTATACAGGCTGAAAATGGTGGATCTCGATGGGCAGGTGAGCTATTCACAAGCGGTCAGTGTAACCATTACGGCTAAACGAAATGCAGCGTTCAGGATCATCAACAATCCCGCTTCATCCTATCTCGAGTTTGAATTCCCGGCAGCTGCAAATGAATCCAGGTTCCGGATCTCTGACATCACCGGCAAAACCCTGATGTCCGGGCCGGTACCCAAAGGAGAACAACGTCACCGGATAACCGATATAAGCCATCTTATACCGGGCGTTTATCTGCTTGAATACAATACCGGCGACAGCAGGGAGGTTCAGAAATTCATAAAACAATGATCATCTTCTCATTTGCTTGTACGCATTGATCAGTCCATTGGTCGATGAATCGTGCGAATGAACCATCTCATTACCCTGTAGTTCAGGCAGTATCCTGTTTGCAAGCTGCTTGCCCAACTCAACACCCCATTGGTCAAAACTGTAAATATTCCAGATCACGCCCTGTACAAAGATCTTGTGCTCGTATAATGCGATCATCTGGCCCAGGGAAAATGGCGTGATCAATTTCACCAGGAAAGAATTGGTTGGCCTGTTTCCTTCAAAAACTTTGAAGGGAAGTATGGCCTGCATCTGTTCTTCAGTGAGTGACGACATTTCCTTCCGGGCTTCTTCAGCGGTTTTGCCGTTCATCAGGGCTTCCGTTTGTGCGAAAAAGTTTGAAAGTAGTTTCACATGATGATCTCCAATGGGATTATGACTTACCACCGGTGCGATGAAATCACAGGGGATCAGCCTGGTTCCCTGGTGGATCAGCTGGTAGAAAGCGTGTTGGCCATTGGTGCCCGGTTCGCCCCAGATGACCGGGCCGGTCTGGTAGGTGACCCTGTTTCCATTCCGGTCTACATATTTCCCATTGCTCTCCATATTGCCCTGCTGGAAATAGGCTGCAAACCTGTGCAGGTATTGGTCGTAGGGAAGTATGGCCTCGGTTTCAGCGCCATAGAAATTCGTATACCAAATGCCTATCATGGCCATCAGGTAGGGGATATTCTGATGAAAGGCCGTACCCTGGAAATGTTCATCAACGTCGTACGCCCCCTTTAGAAGCTCTTCAAAATTTTCGTATCCTATGGTCAGTGCGATGGATAATCCGATGGCGCTCCAGAGGCTGTATCTTCCGCCAACCCAATCCCAGAATCCGAACATATTCTGTTTGTCGATCCCGAATTTCACCACTTCTTTTTCATTGGTGGAAAGGGCCACAAAATGCCTGGCTATATGCTTTCCGTGGATGGCATGCTTCAGGAACCATTCCCTGGCGGTATGCGCATTGGTCATGGTTTCCTGGGTGGTGAAAGTTTTGGAAGCGATCAGGAACAATGTTTCATCCGCAGTGACTTTCTTAAGTGTTTCAGCAATATGTGTGCCGTCAACATTGGACACAAAATACACCTGCATGCCTTCCTTCCAATAAGGCTTTAATGCTTCAGTAACCATCACCGGCCCGAGGTCGCTGCCCCCGATGCCGATATTCACGATGTATTTGATCTTCTTCCCGGTATAGCCCGACCAGCTTCCGCTATGAATACGTTCACAGCAGTCTTTCATCTGGTTCAACACCTGTTTCACATCCGGCATTACATCTTTGCCATCCACCAATACAGGGTGTCCGGAAAAATTCCTCAACGCCGTATGAAGCACCTGCCTGTGTTCTGTACGGTTGATCCTTTCTCCACTGAACATGGCCCGGATAGCATCCGAGAGCCCGCATTCATTGGCCAGTTCTTCCAACAAGGATAAGGTCTGGTTTGTGATCATGTTCTTGGAATAATCAAACACGATCTCGCCCAGGCAAAGACTGAAGTTTGAAAACCTTTCCTTGTCTTCCCTGAAAAGATCACGGAGATGCCTGGTCTTCATCAGTTCATAATGTGCCTGCAGTTTTTTCCAGGCCTGGGTCTTGTCGGGTTGTATGGAAGGGAGCATAATTATAAGTTTTTAATTACGTTGATTGTTTTTTCTACCATGGCGGGAGTGATATCAAGGTGCAGCACCATCCTGATCTGTGTAGGAGAGATGGCGAACAGCAGGATGTCTTCTTTCTCCATAGCTTGTATAAAGTGCTGCGGTGTATAGGGTTGATAAAAAGATGCTATGATGATATTGGTTTCAACCGGAAGAATGGTGTCTACAAAAGATTTTTCGCGCAGTGCTTCTTCGATCATGCGTGCATGCAAATGATCCTGGCTCAGCCTCTCCACATTGTTGTCAAGCGCATAGATCCCGGCCGCAGCGAGGTAGCCGGCCTGCCGCATGCCACCCCCGAATACCTTCCTTATCCTCCTTGCTTTTTTGATCATGGTGCTGTTGCCCAGCAGAACGCTGCCTACGGGTGCGCCAAGGCTTTTACTCAGGCAGATCGAAATGCTGTCGAACAACCTTCCATAGTCTTTTGGATCTTCGTTGCGGGCCACTAAAGCGTTGAATAGCCTGGCGCCATCAAGGTGGAGGATCAGCTGATGGCGATCGCATACTTCCCTGATCTTCTCAATTTGTTTCAGATCATAACAACTACCGCCTCCCCGGTTACAGGTATTTTCAAGGCCAACCATCCGGGAAACCGGGCGATGCACATCATCAGGGTTAATGTTCATGGTTATCTGCTCACTGCTCACTCTTCCCCGGTCGCCATCTATCAGCCGAACGGAAGCCCCCGAATTGAAAGCAATACCCCCGCCTTCATAGACGTAGATATGGGAGTTTTTTTCACAAATGACCTCATCTCCGGGCGACGTATGGCATTTAATTGCTATCTGATTGGTCATGGTGCCGCTTGGGCAGAAAATGCCGGCTTCATAACCGAAGATGTCTGCTGAAAGCCGCTCCAGGTGGTTTATGGATGGATCTTCAGAGAAAACATCATCCCCAACAGGGGCTTTCATCATGTAATCCAGCATGGCCGCGGTGGGGCGGGTGACTGTATCGGACCTGAAATCGGCTTTCATGGGCGCTAAATTAGTTGAACGGGCTGTTTTTTGAACAAAGGCCGGCAGAAATTGTCATAACTAGGGAAGACAAGTTGTGGACTATTTTAACCTTTTTTCCACAAGAGCTATGAAAAGTAAATTCTGCTGAGTAAATTTGCAGACTGTACGTAAGGGAGTTTATTATATTTATAACGTTTTATTGGCAACTTTCACGGCGCAGTTTTGGTCTTACAACTAAAACGTTTAACGCGAGTTAAGCACATAACCAAGTATGAGGCAACTAAAGATAGCAACACAGATAACCAACCGTGATTCACAAGCGGTTGAGAAATATCTGCAGGAGATCTCTAAAATTTCAATGATCACTCCTGAAGAGGAGACCATTCTGGCGCAACGTATCAAGATGAACGACCAGAAGGCATTGAATAAACTGGTGCAGGCGAACCTAAGGTTCGTGGTATCTGTAGCTAAGCAGTATCAGCACCAGGGTTTGTCACTTAGCGATCTGATCAACGAGGGAAACCTTGGTTTGATAAAAGCTGCCCAGCGTTTCGATGAAACAAAGGGTTTTAAATTCATTTCTTACGCCGTTTGGTGGATTCGCCAGTCCATCCTGCAGGCGTTGGCAGAGCAGGGTAGATTAGTCCGCTTGCCGCAAAACAAAATTGGCACCTACAACAAAGCAAACAAAGCGTACATGGCCTTTGAACAGGAGCATGAGCGCGAACCTTCTACTGAAGAACTTGCTGAATTACTCGAAATGAGTGAAACAGAGATCAACAACATTTTCCAAAGTAATACCAGGCACACTTCGTTGGATGCACCCGTGCATGAAGCAGAAGACGTTGCTATGGGAGATCTGCTGGAAGGTGGAGATGATACGGATGATGACGTAATGAAAGACTCATTGCGTGCTGAAATCCGCAGGGTATTGAAGTCTCTTAGTCCCCGTGAAGCAGAGATCGTGAATGCCTATTTCGGGTTGGATGGTGAAAACGGAGTAACCATCGAACAGATCGGGCAAAAATACGACCTGACCAAGGAGCGTATACGCCAGATCAAGGAAAGGGCCATTAAGCGATTACAAAAAGCCCGTTACAGTAATGCCCTCAAGGCATATCTGGGATGATCCATCTTAAAAAAACTAAACCCCGGCCTTGTTGCCGGGGTTTTTTGTGTGCTAACTTTACCAAATGAACTATAGGTGTTGCCGGTATGTATCGCTGAGCCTGATTCTCTTCTTCTTCGCAGCCTGCGAAAAAGATATTGAGATCGATCTTAAGGAAACAGAGCCACGCCTGGTGGTGGATGGCAACATCGAAAACGGAATTAACCCGGTTGTGGTGCTCAGCAAAAGCCTGGACTATTTCGGTACCATCACAACTGATCTGCTTTTGTCTTCCTTTGTGCATAATGCCACAGTGACCATTACTGAAGGTAATAAACTATACAGGCTGCGTGAAGACTCCATACCGCTGACAAATGGTGCATTCTATTATTTCTACAGCACAGATAGTTTGACCGGCAAATTGAATACGGGCTACACCCTTAATATCACCGCAGAAGGCAGGTCTTATTCAGCAACTACCTCCATACCGCAGATCACCAGGAAAATAGATTCACTGTGGGCTGAGAAAGCTCCGGTGAAAGATACCGTACTATACAGAATGATGATCAAGGCTACAGATAAACCCGGCTTTGGGGATTATATCCGGTATTTCACAAAAACCAACTCAGATCCTTTTTTACCTGGCCTTAATTCGGTGTTCGACGACCAG
>JAHEFC010000560.1 GCA_024640385.1 Sphingobacteriales bacterium | reverse complement strand
ATGTTACGCAATAGCATAAACAAGAAAAATGATGTAAGACATGTAACTGTTAAACTAAATAACCATTGCAACGGATTTTCATTATTTCGGGTCTGAATGTGAAATGAGAGAAGGGATCAGGATCAGGGAAAATTCATGGCTGGCGTGGCTAGCAGCCAGGAAACTCGGAGTTCCGGCAGTGGCCCTTACCGTAGGCCGAACCATCCACCTGCACCGCACCAGTAAACTTGATTTTCTCGGAGATGAAAGGTGGGTTCGTCATGAACTCGCCCATGTGGCCCAGTTCAGGAAATACGGATTCTGGAAGTTTGTATATCTCTACCTGGCCGAAAGCCTGAAAAATGGGTACTTTTTTAACAAATATGAAATAGAAGCGCGGCAGGCAGAAGGAATGTAATTGCAGGTTGCTGATGGTAGGTGGCAGGTGGCAGGTAGCAGGTTGCAGGTTGCAGAAAAACATACTGGAACCTGATAAAGAATCCCGCGTAAAAATTACAACCAAATAAGGTCGCCGAAATTGAAATATTCTTCTACTGCTGTGAATACAACCAGCTGTCCTGCTGCAGTGACCCCTTTCACTGTTGCTTCAAATACCCGGTTCCCTGATTTGAGCTTCACCTTCCGGCCTTTGCCGTAAAGGATATTGTTGTATTGATCTAACAGCGATGCCGGATCGTTCTTCCAAAAAGACCAGTATTGGTCCAGCGATGAAAGCAATTCCTTTGTAAGAGCCAATGGATCAAGTACTTCGCCCCGGATCTGGCGGAGCGATACAGGGTTTGGGATGGCCGGATCAAAACTCACCTGGTTAACATTTATGCCAATTCCTGCAATTGCCCAGTTCCAGTCCCTGCCGTTCACGATATTTTCGATCAGGATCCCGCCTGCCTTTCTGTCACGCCAGTATATATCATTGGGCCATTTGATGGAGGTTTCGTCCCCGCCCCATTTTTTATAGAATTCATAACAGGCAAGGGCCATTGCAGCATTGAAAATGAAGGGGTCAGCAGGAAAAAGGCATTGCGGGCTGGTTACTACCGTAAGTATAATGTTCTGGCCAGGGGCTGTTTCCCAGGTTTTGCCCCTCTGGCCCTTACCACTTGTTTGCTCCATGGCGAAATAGGCCGCACCATGTTTTGCCATATGGGCATGAACTTGTTGCATGGCATATTTGTTGGTACTATCTACCGTGGGTAAAATGACCAGTGGTTCGCCTATGGGCATGGCTTCTGGGAATTAATCATTATTTTTGGAAAGATAAAAGGAAACATTATAATTTGACGTACAACTCCAACCAACGCTTACGCAACAATAACTAAAAACATTTCATTTGGCAGAAGTTCAAGTATTAGCTAACCCGGAGAAAAAATCAACCAGGTTATCGAAGGGCAGCAAGATCTTAAAAGTTATTATCAAAGCAATTCAGGATAAAAAAGGGGAAAGCGTAGTGTCGCTGGATCTGCGAAAGATCCACGAAGCAGTAGCAGATTTTTTTATCATTTGCGAAGCCGGGTCGAGTGTACAGGTCAAAGCAATTGCAGATGCCGTAGAAGAACAGGTTCGCCTGGAATGTGGAGAAGCGCCCTATAAGCACGAGGGTTACCAGGCCCTTCAGTGGGTGCTGGTGGATTATGTGAATGTTGTGGTGCACATATTCCAGAAGGAAACCAGGAAATTCTACAGGCTGGAAGAAATGTGGCACGATGGTGTGATGCTCGAACACGATGATGCTCCACCGCCGCCATCAGCCAGAACGGGAAGGACAAAAAAAAATAAATAGAAAGTTTTACATAAATATCAGGACAACAGAAAATGTCACAAGAAGAGTATAAAACAGATCCAAGGAAGGGCCTTGATGAAAAGGGCGGCAGGAAAGGACCAAAATTCAGTATCTACTGGATCTATGCCATCGTTGCTATTTTCCTGATTGGTTACCAGGTCATGAGGGGGGTAACTCCTGATGCGATAGATATCAAGTCAGATCTTTCATTCAAACAGAACATGCTTTCCGCCAATGACGTGGAAAGGATAGAACCCGTGATGAACCGCAATGTGGTGAGGGTTTATATCAAGAAAGACAGTCTCAACAAGGCTTATTACAAGAACCTCCTGGGAGACCGGTGGTCTTATGTGTATAATGCTAAAGAAGGGCCCCATTTCCAGTTCCCTTATTCTAAAGTAGAAGATTACCAGCAGAATCTTGATGAATATTTCAAGGCCAATCCAACGGTTCAGCCTGTTCCGGTAACACCGGTCAGTGAGCCTGAATGGTTTGGTCCTTTCGTCAACCTGTTGTTCCCACTGTTGATG
>JAHEFC010000252.1:752-6025 GCA_024640385.1 Sphingobacteriales bacterium | reverse complement strand
GATATATATTTCTCCCTGAGTTCTATGCAGACTGGGAAAGGCCTAACGGTGCCCGTAGTGCCATGGACGTTGCAAGAGAGATCATCAAACTCAAGGAACAGGGTATTGATGGAATCATAATGGACCTCCGAAACAACGGCGGTGGATCTTTGTATGATGTAGTACAGATGGTAGGTTTCTTTATTGAAGAAGGCCCCATAGTACAGGTGAAAGACAGGGATGGCAATCCAAACGTTCTGAGGGACAGGGATAAAACCGTTTTATATGACGGACCACTTGCAGTGATGGTGAACGAATTCTCTGCATCAGCTTCTGAGATCTTTGCGGCTGCCATACAGGATTATAAAAGAGGTATCATCATAGGAAGTACTTCCACTTATGGAAAGGGCACTGTGCAGCGGAACATAGGTCTTGACGGAAATAATGTTGGGCCGTTTACAGCAAGTAGTGCTTCTTCTGATCTTGGAACGGTTAAACTTACCCTCCAGAAATTTTACAGGATCAATGGCGGGTCAACTCAGCTGAAAGGCGTAACGCCGGATATTGTAATTCCCGATCAGTTCGAGTACCTTAAGTACAGGGAAAAAGATAATCCGGATGCCCTTCCCTGGGATGAGATCCAAAAGGCTACCTACAATACTTCTAAAACCTGGTATGATAAAACAAGTGTTCTTCAAACCAGTGAACAAAGGATCAACACAAGTCCATCTTTCAACACCATAAAGGAAACAGTGGCCAAACTGGAGAAGATGAACGACAAGGTCTATTCACTGAACCTAGTGAAATACAAAGCCGAGCAAAAAGAGATCAGGGCTGCGATCAAAAAGATCGATGAGATCAATAAAACCACTGATTCTCTTGGGTTATCATTAATGCCGGGTGATGAAAAAAGACTGGCGGAAGACAATGATAAACTGGAAAGAAGAAAACAATGGATGAAATCGCTTAGTAAAGACATTTACCTTAATGAAAGTGTTAGGGTGATGGATGACATGATAAAACAAACAGCGCTGGCAAAGAACAAATAAAAAGAGGGCTTCGGCCCACATTAAATAAAAAGAGGGCCGAAGCCCTCTTTTTATTTAATGTGGTGAATGTGATAAATGTGATGAATGTGGGAAATGAAATGTGATAGAGAGTAACTCAGTCTCTCAGTCCCGCCGACTCTCTTCCTCTCTAACCAAGGTATCTTTCCTTAATAACGTTAAAGTGATGCCTTACGTGACCGATAATAATGTATCCAAGGGCATTTACGGTAACAGGATTCCCATTGGCAACACCTGATCTCGACAGGTCCTGTTCAGTAAATCCTTTAAACATGAAATAAACGGATCTTCTGAGCGTCATCAATTCCTCCTTCATTTCTGAAATATTCCTGGCGGATACATCGGCCAGCCCGGCATATTCATTCTCGTCGAATCCGGGAAGTTGCTGCTGTTCTCCTCTTGCAAAAGCCATAGCCCTGTAAGAAAATACTCGTTCCGCATCTATCATGTGCTGCAGCAGCTGACTAACCGTCCATTTCCCTTCAGCATAGGCATAATCGAATGTTGCCGCCGGGATAGATTCAAGGGTTTCATGCATTTCGTTGAGGGAAGCCTGTAACACCTTTATGAGATCATCATCCTGTACAAGCTTTACATAAGTCCCGTAAAACGAGGGATATTCTGAAGGAAGTGGTTTTGCCATATTATCCTTTTACAGGAGCTTTCTTGATAGTTGATTTAGGTAATGGTGCCTGTTTTGGCTTTTCCGTGCTGGTTGATTTGGCTTTAGAGGCAGCATCTGCCAGCTTGATCGCTTCATATGCATTGACAACCCCGCCTGACTTACTCAACATAGAGAACGGAACCATGGAAGCATTCTCCTCAGCTCCACCACGCACGGGTTTAGCTACCTTGATCTCCATGGGGTTGGCAGATTTTTCTATTGACGCTTTCACCTGTGCCGGTGTAAGATCAGGATAGTAAGACAGGATCAATGCAGCAAGACCTGCAACCACGGGACTGGCCATACTGGTTCCATCTTCATTATCGTATTGATTTCCTCCGGGTACAGAAGAATAGATACTTGAGCCGGGGGCAAAAACATCCACTTCATGTTTACTGTAATTGGAGAAATAGGGGACTAGCTTGGATTCGGTAGGTCCGCTCGCACCAACTGTGATCCAGTTTGTTGCTCTTTTGTTCAACTCGGTGTTTACCGGGTTTGGATAATTGTCAACAGAGTCAAGATTTGCTGATTCATTTCCTGCAGCGTGCACCAGCAATACGCCTTTGCTTTCGGCAAATTGCACCGCATCGTCAACCCATTTTTTGTGAGGGGAAAAACTTTTACCAAAACTCATATTGATCACTTTGGCGCCATTCTCAGTGGCATACCTGATCGCGTTGGCAATATCCTTATCATGCTCGTCACCATCAGGAACTGCTCTCAGGATCATCAGTTTCACGTTGTTGGCCACCCCGTCAATGCCTTTCCCGTTATCTCTTTTGGCGCCGATAATACCCGCCACATGCGTTCCGTGCCTGGGGTCGGTTCCCATGATATCATTATTACCATAGTATCGGTCATTGATATCTTCATAATTATCACCAACGACAGAATTACGGTAATCTACCGGGGGGGCTTCCATGATATCCACCTTGCCTTTTTCCCTGTCGTAATATTCTTTGATCTCGGTTACCAGTCTTTTGTTGGTATATTCAGTTTCTTCGGTAGACTGGAACAGGCCAAGCATCAGGCTTTTGGCCCTGTTTTGTTCCATGTTGGCGGGCTTGAAACCAAGCAACTGGTCACCCGTATAGATCTCTTTGCCCCAGGCAGTCCTGATCACACTGTCAGCAAAAGGCACCCTTTCTACTACATTCTTCATCAGCATAACGGTAAGAGATGCCTCTTTACCCTGCGTTTCGATCTGGTATTTTGCTTTAAGATAGAGCCGGTATTGGTCTTTTTCTTCGGGGCTCAGGCTGGCGGTATCTGCGATATTTTCAAATTTGGGCTTATATCGATAATACATACGGGCAGCCTCATAGCTATCTTTGCCAACATTCCGGCCGTCTTTATTCCCCAGGAAATTCCAGCCGTGAATATCATCCACGTAACCATTTCCGTCATCGTCAATATTATTACCCGGAATTTCTTTTTTATTCAGCCAGAGCACAGGCCTGAGGTCTTCGTGGGTAGTGTCGATGCCGGAGTCGATGATGGCAACGATCACTTCCTGTTTTGGCTTTTTGTCTTTCAGAAGGGTGCTGTAAGCCTTATCTGCACCAATACCATAGAAGCCATCTTGCTTGATATCAAGGAGATGCCATCCTTTGGGGACTTCCTTAATAGATTTCTGGGCTTCGGATAAATAGGGCAGGGCAAGCAGAGCAGAGCATGCTACTAAACAACGCAGGGTCATACTAAATTAAAGTTTACGCACAAAAATAGCATTAGAGCTGGTTATTTACCGGCCGTTCATGGATTTTGGCAGATTTTTACAGTTATAGCTCAAATTTGATACCCTGAGCCAAGGGCAATTTATTTGAATAATTGATCGTATTGGTCTGCCTGCGCATATAAAGTTTCCAGGCATCACTGCCGCTTTCCCTTCCGCCGCCGGTTTCTTTTTCACCTCCAAAAGCGCCGCCTATCTCTGCTCCGCTGGTGCCAATATTGACATTGGCTATGCCACAATCGCTACCCGTATGAGAGAGGAAATATTCAGCTTCACGAAGGTTGAGGGTCATGATAGCTGATGAAAGTCCCTGGGGAACTCCATTCTGAATGGCAACAGCTTCCTCCAGCGTTTTGTACTTCATTACATACAAAATGGGCGCAAAGGTTTCATGTTTTACGATCCCGAATTCCGGCTCAACTTCAGCGATGCAGGGTTTTACATAGCATCCGCTTTCATAACCCGCACCGGACAAAACACCCGGTTCTACCAGGAATCGGCCTCCTTCGGCACGGCACTGATCTACAGCTTTCAAATACATGGCCACCGCATCTTTATCTATCAATGGCCCAACATGGTTATGTTGATCCAGTGGATCCCCGATCTTTAACTGGGCGTATGCTTTTTTCAGCATGCCCGTGAATTTGTCGTACACCGATTCCTGGATAATCAGTCTCCTGGTGGAAGTACATCTTTGACCTGCAGTTCCCACAGCTCCGAATACGGCCCCTATGACAGACATTTCGAGGTCTGCCGAATCGGAGATAATGATGGCATTGTTGCCTCCCAGTTCAAGCAGGCTCCGTCCCATCCTTCCTGCTACAGCAGCTCCAACTGCCTTACCCATCCTGGTTGAACCCGTGGCAGATATCAATGGAATGCGCGAATCTGCTGCCAGCCATTCGCCGGTTTCCCTTCCTCCTATAACTATACAACTCACACCTTCGGGAACATTATTCTCCCTGAAAACTTCCGCGGTGATCTTCTGACAGGCTATGGCGCAAAGCGGTGTTTTCTCAGAAGGTTTCCAAACACAAACATCACCGCAAACCCAGGCAATGGCTGCATTCCAGCTCCAGACCGCTACGGGAAAATTGAATGCCGATATGATTCCTGTAACACCCAATGGATGCCACTGCTCGTACATCCTGTGGCCGGGTCTTTCACTATGCATGGTTAGTCCATAGAGTTGCCTTGACAAGCCAACGGCAAAATCACAGATGTCTATCATTTCCTGTACTTCCCCCAGTCCTTCCTGCAGGCTTTTACCCATTTCCCAGGATACCAGTTTGCCCAGGGGCTCTTTGTATTCGCGGAGCTTGTTACCTAACTGCCTTACAATTTCACCTCTACGGGGCGCCGGCCAGGTTCTCCACTCCAGGAAGGCTTCCTCAGCTTTTGAGATCAATGAGTCATAAGATTCCCGGTCTGCAGTGAATACCGATGAAATAGGCTGACCGTCAACAGGTGAATAAGAAACGATAGAAGCGCCGGTAGATCCCAGCCAGTGCTGGCCGGTGGAAAGGCCGTGATTATGGGAAGCTATCCCGAGTTGTTCCAGGAAAGACATAATTCAATCATTTTGAGGGGGCGAAGTTACGTCAATTAGAGTGCCAAAGAGTCAGAGAGAAAGAGAGCCAGAATTCTTCCTCTCTTACTCTCTTCCTCTCTGTCTATCTAATTAATACTGCTCCTGATCATTTGGAAAATCTTTCGCTTTCACATCCCTGATATAATGCTGAACTGCTCCGGTCATCACTTGATAGAGGTCTGCATACTGCCTGAGAAACCTCGGCTTGAATTCATGGTTGATGCCCAACATATC
>JAHEFC010000252.1:0-742 GCA_024640385.1 Sphingobacteriales bacterium | reverse complement strand
GTCGCAATATTTTCCCGCACCGATACCGATGGTTGGAATAGAAAGGCTTTCGGATACTTCCCTGGCCAGGATGGCAGGTATCTTTTCCAGCACCATCGCAAAACATCCTGCTTCCTGTAATTTATGGGCATCAGCACGCAGTTTTTCTGCTTCCGCTTCTTCCCGGGCCCTTACCTGGTAAGTACCGAATTTATAGATACTCTGGGGTGTCAAACCAAGATGACCCATGACCGGCACACCGGAACCTACGATCCTGTTAATACTTTCAACTACCTCCTGGCCGCCTTCCAGTTTAACTGCATGTGCACCAGTTTCCTTCATGATACGGATGGCGGAATTCAGGGCTTCTTTTGAATTGCCCTGGTAGGCGCCGAAAGGCAGGTCAACTACAATAAGACATCGATGTACGCCCCTTACTACTGACTGGGCATGATAGATCATCTGGTCCAGGGTGATGGGCAGTGTGGTTTCATGACCAGCCATCACATTACTGGCCGAATCACCCACCAGTATCACATCTATTCCCGCTTCATCAATGATACGGGCTGAAGAAAAATCATACGCTGTGAGCATAGCGATCTTCTCACCCTTTTCCTTCATCATCATGAGGGTGTGCGTAGTGATGCGTTTGACTTCCTTATTTACGCTCATAAATATGCAAATGGTAAAAACGAAAATAGGTAAATGGCCCGGACTGGCGAATTATTATAGTTCCATGATCTCTTCGTAAAGATGGTGGATC
>JAHEFC010000251.1 GCA_024640385.1 Sphingobacteriales bacterium | reverse complement strand
GATCATTCGGGTTGCGAAATCCTCATTAATGGATTCAGCGGTAGTGAAGGGACAGTTGATCGCGTTTTCTTATGCCGACCAGACCAATTTTGCCAATGCCGGATCAGGCAATACGGATTTTGATTGTGAAGCTATGATCGTTGTTGATGGGAAGATCTATTTGTTCACGAAACAATGGGTAAGCGCAGGCACAGCCATCTATGAATTACCCGCGAAGCCGGGTACCTATGTGGCCCAAAAAAAAGGCAGTCTGCAAACCAATGGGCTGGTAACCAGCGCGAGTTATGACCCCATTACCAAAACCATTGCCCTGGTGGGTTATGGTGTACCGTTATTGAACCGATTCATTTACCTACTTTATGATTATAAAGACCAGGACTTTTTCAGTGGAAATAAGAGAAAGATGACCATTGTGAGCAGTAAGCAAACGGAAGGAGTAATTTTTGTCGGGAAGCAGGTCTGGATTTCCAATGAAGATTCTTTTTTCGGGCCGCAGGCTGTTGAAGCGATTGACTTGGAAGCAGTGTTCGCAAATAGGCGTGAGGCGAGGGGCGTAAGGTGAGAGGGTGAATCAAAATAGCAAATTTACTCTCGCCTCTCTCCTTCCACCTCTAGCCTATCCAGCCGTCTCTTCCCTCAGCCTCACCACAACCAGATCAGAGGTATCTACCGTGATTGGAATTAATCCTAGTTGAACAATGGCCTTCTTTCCCCTCACCTCTTTCACCGTCCCTACCTGGTTGTTCTGCTGCATCAGGGCAAGAACGCCTGCAACCGGCTCACCCCCCACTTCCACATATTTGGCATTGAGTTTTTTCTTCTTCTTTTCAACTACCTGTTGCTGTTTCTGGGTGAACAGTAAGGCATGGAGTTGTTTCATCAGTTCGCGTTTATCTTCCTGGGACTCCGCCTTCCGCCAATCAAACACCACCTGCTTGAGCTTTCGTTCCATATCGCGCAGGTATTTGATCCGCTCTTCCGATACGCGGTTCTGTTCTTTGAGTAACTCTACCTGTTGCCGGTGCTTCTCTTTATTGAGTTGAATTTCCAGTTCCTTTTTCAGCTTCTCGTTGTGGCGCATGAGTCTTTGTAGCTCCTTTTCCTTCTCTTCGATCTGCCTGAGATCCTGCTCCGTTCTGTTCAACAATTTATCCAGGCTGAAATGATCTTCGTCTACCAGTCTTCTGGCCTTATCGATCAGCCTTTTTTCAAGACCTATCCTTTCTGCAATCGAAAACGTATAAGAACTGCCGGGCTTGCCGATGGTGAGCTGATACAGCGGCTGAAGATGCTGTTCATCAAATGCCATGGCCCCATTTACAAAGCCTGCGGTTTTACCGGCCATTACCTTCAGGTTGAGATAGTGCGTAGTAACAATGCCATACGAATGCTTTCTTAAAAGCTCATCCAGGATCACTTCGGCAAAAGCACCGCCCAGATTGGGATCCGAGCCGCTTCCCAATTCATCTATAAAAAACAGGGTTCGGCCATTGGCATTCTCCATGAAATATTTCATGTTTTTCAAATGGGAACTGTAGGTGGACAATTCAAACTCCAGGCTCTGTGTATCGCCGATATGGATCATCAGCTGTTTGAAGATGCCGAAAGTTGTTCCCGGGGCTACCGGCACCAGCAGCCCGGCCTGCACCATCATCTGCAAGAGTCCTACAGTTTTCATGGTCACCGTTTTACCGCCAGCATTAGGGCCGGAGATCACGAGGATCCTGCTTTTTTCATCCAGCTTCAGTGTTACCGGGATGGTGGGCTTGTTGAGTTTACGGTTATATAGATATAATAAGGGATGATAGGCTTTGACCAGGTCGATGCCGGATTTGTCTGACAGTTCCGGGAAAACGCCATTGACATCTGCAGCGAGCTTTGCTTTCCCTTCAATAAAATCATACTCCCCCAGGATCTCGTGCCAGTGTACTAACAGGGGTGCGTAACCGGAAAGTTGTTTGGTGAGTTCCCGCAATATGCGGTAGACTTCTTTGGCTTCTTCACTCTCCAGTGAAAAAATATCGTTGTTGAGCTCGATGGTTTCTTCGGGTTCAATGAAAGTAGTGCGGCGGGTATCACTTTCTCCATGGAGGATACCTTTGACCTGTCGTTTGAATTCGGCCTGCACAGCAACTACCCGGCGTCCATTTAAAAAAGACTCTTCAATGTCTGCTGCATAGCCAGATTTATTGAGGCGCTGAACGATCTTTTCAAAAAGTTTCCGCAATTCATTCCTTTTCCTGAACAGGCTCATCCGGATCCTGGCCAGGTCGTCCGAAGCTTTATCCAGCACCTGCCCGGATTCGTCCAGCACTTCATCGATGGATTTGATGATCTGCTTTTCATAGTAGGTATCGGCGATCACTTTATGCAGATTGGGGTAGCTGATGATCCTTTCGGGATCGAACCAGCGGAACAATTGCTGTAGGCTCTCGGCCAGTTTACGGACCTGCAGGAAATCTTCACCGGTCAGCACGGCCCCTGATATACCCAGCAGTTTCAGTTCCCGGGACAGATTGAGCGAATGATTACCGGGAAAATACTGGCCTCCACGGATCAGCATAAGATATTCGTTGGTTTGGGCCAGTTCAGTTTCTATAAAGTCTTTACGGGTATGGATACGCATATCAGTAGCCCTCTGCTTGCCCAGCTGGGAGGAGCAGTAGTCTGTAACGATCTGCTTTATTTTGTCGAATTCGAGTTGTAGATCGGCGGATTGGGGAAAAAGCCTCAAGTCTCTTTTTTTTGCAAATATAACCCGGGGGAAGCAGGTTGCAGGTTCCAGGTTGCAGGTTGCAGAAATAAAAATGCGCTGCAACCGTAACTCTTTCTCTCTTTCTCTCCGCCCCTCTGACTCTCTAGTAAAGTTCGGTTGGGTACCAATTTGTTAACGCTTCCTTAAAACCGAAACACTTGCACCATATTAACACCCGCACTAAAGTTATTATATGAAATTTGCCTTCACCCAAATGTTTCTATGAAATTTAGCTTTACCCTCCTTACATTATCGGTTCTATTGTCTACCAACTGCACCCAGCGGCAGGCACCTAATGCGCAGACCAGTTTTGAACCCATCTATACCTCCCATACTATGTCAAATACAGATACAGCAACTTTCGGTAACGGTTGTTTTTGGTGTACCGAAGCGGTTTTCCAGCAACTTAATGGCGTGATCAGCATTACCAGCGGCTACAGCGGTGGTCATGTGAAAGACCCCACCTATGAAGAGGTTTGTAATAAAACCACAGGCCACGCGGAAGTGATCCGCATCGTATATGATCCATCCAAGATCAGTTACGATGAACTGTTAGAAGTATTCTGGCAAACCCACGACCCTACCACACTGAACAGGCAGGGTAATGATGTGGGCCCCCAGTACAGGAGTGTGATCTTCTACCATAATGAAGAGCAAAAGCAAAAAGCAGAACATTATAAAGCGGCCCTGGATAAATCCGGCGCATTTGATAATCCCATAGTAACCGCCATCGAGCCCCTGAAGAATTATTACCCGGCGGAAAACTATCACCAGAATTATTTCAAGAACAATCCCAACCAGCCTTATTGCTATTTCGTGATCAGGCCCAAGTTAGAGAAGTTTGAGAAAGCGTTTGGGAAGAAGTTGAAGCAATAATCATCACTAGAGAGTCAGAAGGACAGAAAGGCAGAGAGTCAGAATTAAGGTGAAACACCCAGTATTCTGACTCTCTGTCTTTTTGACTCTCTGACTCTCTATTTAGAGACCCTTCTCAATTCAAGCTGATTAAGTGCATTCGGCTTAAACCCCTTCAGTTTCGGATTAACAAGATGAATGGCCATATCGTACCATAAAGGTATCACGGGCGCATCATTCATCACCAGCTGGTCCATCTTCCTGTACATATCGTACCGCACCGAATCATTGTTCTCCGTGAGCGCCAGTTCATAGAGCCTGTCGAATTCGGGATTTTTGTACCGCGTATAGTTAGGAGGCGCAGGATTCTTACTATAAAAAACGCCCAGGTAATTTTCTGCATCTGGATAGTCCGCACTCCAGTTCGCCCGCCAGAACAGCGCTTTGGCTTTTGAGGTTTCTTCCAGCAAAGTGGCCCGCTGAATGGTCTCCACTTTTACTTTCATCCCCACATCTTCCAACTGCCTGGCTACAAAAGCACCCAGCTCCGCATAGATGGGAATGGTTTTGAGTGTGACCACTTCGGCATTCTCATTATACCCGGCTTCTTTCAACAATAACCTGGCTTTTTCCGGATCATAGCTATATCCTTTTACAATGTTCGCATTGAAACTGGGGAAACCTGCAGGCACAAAACCCGACTCCGCCGGCGTTCCAATTGAGTTCCGCAGGTACATCATCATCTTCTTCCTGTCTATTGCATGATTCATGGCCTGGCGGATCTTCTTTTTCCTGAGTGGCGATGAGGACAGTAATTCATTGGTGGTATCAAATAAAATTCCCAGGAACTCTGTATTGAGATAAGGATGTTTGTTCAACACGATCCTGCCCACCCAGTCTTTTTTTAACTCTCCGTTCTTCGTCAACACCTCATCTTTGAAACTGGCCTCTATATCATTTACAAAATCCAACCGCCCCTGCTGAAACTCCATGAACTCTGTGGCTTTGTTATCGAGAAAACTGATCTTGACCGCATCCAGGTAGGGCAGCCGATTCCCCGCACTGTCCCGCTCGAAATATTTTTCATTACGGTAAAGTATAAGCGCTTGGCCTTCTTCCCAGCTCTTCATATAGAATGGTCCTGTACCACAGGGATTTCTCCTGAAATCCTTGCCATAGAATTGCACCACTTCTTTGGGAACCACCGAACAGTATTTCATACTCAGTATCCCTACAATGGGTGGAAATGGCCTGAGCAACCTGAGTTGAAATGTAGAGTCGTTCATGGCCAGGAATGGCTTTACCGTGTCCACTTTCCCGTTGAAAATCCAGGCACCCGGACTGGCCACCGATCTGTCTATGATCCTGCCCAGGCTGTACACTACATCATCGGCATTCATCAACCGGCCGCGGCCTTTGTTAAAAGCGGGATTGTCATGAAAGAATACATCTCTGCGTAAAATAAAAGTATAGGTCAGTCCATCCTCCGAGATCTCCCATCGTTTGGCTAGCGCCGGAACAAACCGAAGACTATCGTCTATATCAACTAACGTGTTATATAACTGGTGAGCAGTCCAGATGGTAGGCTGGCTTTTGGTATATGCCGGATCGAGCGTGGGGATGCCTTCAGGCTGGTTATAACGGAAAACCTGGCGGCCATCACTACGATCATGGGTACAGGAAGAAATAAATGTGATGAATGCGATGAATGTGAGGAATGTGGAAGATTGTGCCGACAAAACTGTTCCGATTAGGACAGCAATTTAGGGGTTATTTGGCCTACCTGCGCCAATGAATCTCTTCTCCCAATAGGGTTCTGCCAGATCACTGATCGTCACACCCCCAGACGTTGAGGCATGAACGAATTTGTTATTGTGAAGATAAACACCAACATGTGAAACGCCGCCCCTGGTGTTAAAGAAAACCAGGTCGCCTTCGGTAAGGTCTTCTTTTCTTATTTCTTTACAGAGTTCTTTTTGCTCTGCAGCTGTTCGGGGCAAAGGCAGTTCATATACAGATCCCATGACGGTCTGGACAAATGCCGAGCAGTCCACCCCTTTCTTGGTCATACCCCCTATTTTATAAGGCGTTCCCCACCAGTCATCGATCACATCATAAAGCTGCTTATTGCTCAGAAATTCCACTTCCGTATTCAGCAAAATCGAATACCGGAACTGGGCCGGGGCCGCCTCACTAATTGTAATACCCGTGTTAAAATTCATAGGGGTATTATAGTTGTCTACCAGGGCCGGCATCTTCTCTTCTGAAGATTGTTGTTTGGGCGCAGACCCATCAGGATTTATCGTAATATTCTCCAGGAAAGGGGACCCTTTTTTGTTGTTTACACTGCTTTGGGCGGGGGATTGCGGCTTGAAAGCAGCGCAACTGCCCAGGAATAGCAAACCTGAGAGTAAAAAAGCGCCATAT
>JAHEFC010000250.1 GCA_024640385.1 Sphingobacteriales bacterium | reverse complement strand
CAAATCTGAATATGACAGCCATAAGATACTGGTCCGGTCACTGGCTGAAAAACTGCGCCTGGTTGGCGTTGATCCCGAAAAACTCAACGAAGAGAATATTTCCCGCAGTATAAATATTTATTCTCCGATCAGCGGGTATGTTTCAAAAGTCAATGTCAATATCGGCAAGTATGTCAATCCTTCCGATGTTTTGTTTGAGCTGATCAACCCTGATGACCTGCATGTGAGACTGACCGTTTTTGAGAATGATGCATCAAAAATCTTTGAAGGGCAGAAAGTGAGTTTTGCTGTGAACCGGAATCCTGCTGATCAATATACCGCAGTGGTACACCTGGTTACTCCGAATATCGGGGAAGACCGTTCAACGGATGTTCACTGTCATATTGAAGGGAGGAACAAGGACTTATTGCCCGGGACATTTGTTAACGCCCAGATACAATTGAAGGGCGTTAAGGTAACAGCAGTTCCGGAGGAAGCGATAGTTAAATGGGAGAACAGTAATTATATTTTCATACAGACCGCCTCCCATATATTTAAGATGTTGCCTGTGGAAACAGGTACATTTAATGATGGCTATGTAGAATTAAAAAACCAGCTTCCTGACGGGGATGTAGTGACAAAAAATGCCTATACCATTTTAATGAAGATGAAGAACAGCGCAGAAGAGTAGGGGCTATTTGTAGTCTTCCCTTACCGGGCTGAATACGTCGATCAGTTTGCAGTCCATATGGGCAACTGCAGAGTGGGGGACGTTTGACGGGATAACGTGGAAACAACCGGGTTTCAGCGTCATGGTTTCACCGCCAATGGTCATTTCAAGTTCGCCTTCCAGCATGAAAGTGATCTGTTCATGATGATGGTGGTGTTGAGGCAGTATACTCCCTTTTTTCACTTCCACCAGTCCAAAGGTAGTTTGGGCTCCATGGATGTATTTGCCATCAATACCTTCAATGACCTGCTTGCTATGTATGTTGTTGATATGATCCATATGGTTATTTTTCAAAAAATGCAACGGATGCACCTACCCATTCTTTGTCTTTGTTATATCTGACGCCGATCATCTTGCCTTTACTGAGCCTGCTCAGGTTAGTGACGAGTTCCGGCCTGGCTGCTCCATCTTCCCATATATACATCATTCTGATCTCAACTTTAGCACCTCCATCTGGCGTTTTGATCACATCAGCATATCTGACTTTGCGCTGTAGTATCCAGTTTTCAGGGTCTTCGATATTTTCGATGTCGGCCATGGTAACATCGATGACCACGCCCTGCCCGGCAAAGGAGAAAAGGGGTTTCAGTACATAATTCTCCAGGTCAGCGGGTGGTTGTTTCAATTCGTTCAAAAAGAACGTTTCCGGAACACAGGGATGCTTGATGAAAGGCAGAGTGTATTTACTGATCCTGTAGAACCAGTTGGGATGTGTGATCCATTTGACGTTCCAGTCTTTTGTGATGTCAATGATATCTCCCAATCTTTCTTTATTGGCTTTCAGATCATCAAAGATCACCCTGTTATAGATCTTCTCTATCCTGGTCTTTATTCCGTTCCTGTTGTAAAAAAGATCTTTTCCTTCGGCATAAACATCGCTGATGCATACGGGTTCAACACCGATCAGTTCCTGGGTGCAATAAAAATCAACCCTGGTTTTCTGGGTGTGTGGTGTGATCTCCAGGAGGATCACATGTTCCACCGGCGTGTCACCAACAATCAGTTCTTTCAGTAACCTGGTATATGAATCTTTGGTATGCCCGTTGAAATAGTGGCTGTAGTTAGAAGGTATATTAAAGTGTTTCCGGACTATTTCCGGGTAATATGCCTGGAATCCGAACAGGGTGGGGAAGCCCTGCATTTCTATCAGTTGGGGCCCAAGTTCTCCATTTGCATTCTCACAAACCCCGAAATCAAATGCAATGAAATGGGGGTGGTCAGTTTCATTTGCCACATTCTCTTCCGGGGGTATCGCTTTTTCAGTGGCTTTTTTGAAACCGGGATCCAGTATGATGTCGATGATATATTCGCAGGCATCAATGATCTGGTCACTGAACCATTTTGGAATGAATTCAGGGGTTTCTGCAATGCGGAAGTCAATGGTTCCGGGATAATGGCTGTTCAGGTCTTCCAGGAATGCCTCATATTTTTCTTTGGTGAAGGCTTTGTTGAATTCTTCTCTGATGGATGGGACCATGGAAAGGTATTATTGTGGTATGGCTAATACATGATTCACAGAAAGGTCCAGAAAATTAGGAAGTATATGTGAATAGGTCCATAATATTTTGTCCGGATCGTTAAGGTGTTCGATCATGGTCTCCCATTTTTCATAGCCATGGCTGGCTATGACTGTTTTTTTCTTTTCTTCTGTTTGGAGGTACATGCTCATGCCAATAGCGTCTGCTTCCGGGTGAAACTGTGTACCAACCATGTATGGGTTGAATCGGATGGCCATGATGGCCCTTTCAAGCGGAACATGGGGCCTTTCTTTTTCGATACACAGGATCCTGCCGCCCATTTGCCTGATCCTGTTGTGATGGGGTTGGATCACCTGGTAATCGCGGCTGTCTACGCCATAAAATGGATCATTAAGCCCTTCAAAGATCACTTCTTCCTGCCCGTCTTTCAGCATATGGATGGGGAAAACGCCGAAGGCAGTGGATCTTCTTTTTGACACATTGCCTACTTTATAATGTCTGCATGCAAGCTGAAAGGAATGGCAGATAAAGAAAACGTGTTTTTTCGTCAGATTGGCGGGGTCATTATTCCATTTTTCCACCTGTTGCAGCCAATGGAAATAAACTCTTTCCCATTCCGAACCCAGTGATTCCAGCGGGCTTCCGGGGCCACCACTGGAAATATACATGTCGTAAGAGAGATCGGGAACTTCATTTTTCAACCGCACGTCAAATTCGTCCCAGTTGATGTTGAGGTGATTGGCCTCACCATATTGGTTAAGGATCTCGCGGATACACCGCATTCCCTGGTTTTCAACGCCCTCATAGAGGTCCAGTATGGCTACTTTAACAGATTTTACTGCCATCGTCGCAAAAGTACAATAATTGCTGAAAGAGATTAAAGCCGGGCGAGGAATTGCGCGGAAATAAAATCGGCCACACTGACCAGGTTCTTGGTTTCTTCAAACACCCTGAGCTGCCTGTCGGCCCCTGTTCCGTTATCCAGTATCTTCTGCACCAGTTTGAGACCGTCTCTGGCTCCGAGGTCATCCGCCACATCGTCGATAAAATCAAGAAGTTCATAAAGGAGCACCCTTGTATTCACTTCTTCTTCCTTTCCAAAATCGATCAGTTGTCCGTCGATCCCATACCGTGAGGCTCTCCATTTATTTTCATTCACCAGGGCCCTGGGGTAGATCATGAAGTTCAGGTTCTGGGAGCGCAGCTTGTACAATTTGGCACAAAGGCACTGGAATATGGATGTGATGGCAATGGTATCGTCAATGGTGAGGGGCACATCGCAGATCCTGAATTCAACGGTTCCAAAAAAGGGGTGAACCCGGAGGTCCCACCAGATCTTCTTGGCATTGTCAATGCAGTTTGTTTTGATCAGGATGTTTACATAATTCTCGTAACTGCTGTAGCTGTCGAAATAGTCGGGTATGCCTGTACGTGGGAATTTGTCAAATACTTTGGTGCGGAAAGATTGAGTGCAAAAACGTGGGGGAGGAAATACCGGGCTGAGTTTGCAATATGCACTGCCATTTCCTTGCTGGGCATGCCCACGTGCACATGAAGCCCGAAGATCAGGTTGCTCCTGGCGGCTTCCTGCATTTCGTTAACGATCTCCCGATAACGGGCATGATCAGTAATGAGCTGGCTCTCCCAGTGTGAAAAGGGGTGGGTTCCTGCGGCTCCCATTTTGAACCCCAGGGATTCAGCGATCCCTGAGATGGTGGTTCTTAACGCGGTTACATCATTGAAAGCTTCTTCGATATCATTACAGATATCGGTTCCCACTTCCACAACGGCCTGGTGCATTTCCGCTTTCACTTTGTCCTTGATGATCTTCTGGCCTTCGGTCACGATCTTCTGTTCATGACTTTTCAGTTCCCTGGTGTTGGGGTCTATGACCATGTACTCTTCTTCCACACCAAGCGTAAAATGTTTATAGCTGAAATTTCCCATGTTGGATAGTTAGAGGGTCAGGCCAATGGTGTTTTGGCAGCGCTGCGTTTGATGTATTCGCCCCAGGTTAGATTGTCCAGTCCGTCTTTATGGTTTTGTGCCCTTTCAATGGCATAGTTCGCTGCAGTTTCCACCACCCAATCGAAGTTTTCCTGGCCTACACTCCTGATATCCGCATCAGGCGCAGGGTTGCAGAAATCAATTGCGTAAGGAACTCCATCGCGCATGGCCAGTTCAACAGTATTAAAATCATATCCGAGGAAATGGTTGATACGGAGAACGATCTCCTCCATCATTTTGTATTCTTCGGCAGACGTGTCGAAACTGGCAACATAACGGAGATGATGCGGGTTGCGTGGCTCATAAGGCATAATGCGTACGTGCTTGCCTCCGATACAATAGCAACGATAATATTTTTCAAAAACGATCTCTTCCTGCAATAGCATGACCAACTGGCCTGTTTCAGCATGCTTTTCGAAGAAATCTTCCATGCTTTCGAGCCTGTACACGTTTTTCCATCCACCTCCCGCAAATGGCTTCATATAGGCCGGGAAGCCTACATAATCAAAGATGCCTTTCCAGTCCAGCGGATAGGCCAGGTTGGAGAATGAATCGTTGGTTGTGTCATCCGGATGGTCTCTGGAGGGCAGGATCACTGTTTTAGGTACAGGAACACCTATTTTGACTGCCAGTGCATTATTGAAGAATTTCTCATCAGCACTCCACCAGAACGGGTTATTGATCACTGCGGTGCCGCTAACGGCAGCATTTTTCAGGAAAGCCCGGTAAAAAGGTACATCCTGGGAGATCCTGTCTATGATCACGGCATATCCGCTGGATTCTCCCTGAACCACTTTATCGATCCTGACGGGTTCTGCAACAATGCCCGGAACCTGCTTGCTGTTGACCCGGTCTACAAATGCTTCGGGGAATGAACGCTCCTTGCCAAACAGTACGCCTATCTTTTTCATACTTAAATATTAATGTGGACAAATGATTGAGGACAAATGGGGTTAATCAAATATATTTTTAACGGGAGAAAAAAACAAATAAAGCCTGCCTCATTTTTCCTGCTCACTTAATTATATTTGAATGATATGCTTATGGAGAAAAAGGCCCTGATACTGGAAGAAAGGCACGATCTGCACTCTAAACACCTGAACCGGGACGTAACGGTAGACTTCTTCATGCCTGCTGATGTTAAGGATAAATCAGATATGAGCCTGTTGCTGATCAACGACGGTCAGGATATGGCCACCATGCATTTCAGGGAAATACTGGAGAAGATGTATGAAAAAGGGGAGATCCGGCCGGTGATGTTTACGGCTATACATGCGGGTAAGGACAGGAAGAATGAATATGGCACGGCTGGGCATCCTGACTACAAGAACCGGGGAGCAAAGGCCGGAAGGTATACCTATTTTGTTTTTGAAGAGCTGCTTCCTTATATCAGGAAACATTTTAAGATCGCAGAGTTCAGGGATAAGTCGTTTGCCGGATTCTCCCTGGGTGGACTGATGGCCCTGGATATAGTATGGAACCATCCCGCTCATTTCTCCCATGTGGGAGTATTCAGCGGTTCATTGTGGTGGAGATCCAAGGGGCTTGACGACGGGTATGTCGAGGAGCACGACAGGATCATGCATGCACGGATAAGGGAAGGGAAGTATGCACCCTGGCTTAAATTCTTTTTTCAGACGGGTGTGCTTGATGAGACTGCCGACAGGAATAATAATGGTATCATAGATTCCATAGATGATACATTGTCACTTATCGACGAGCTGGCGAATAAGGGTTATGATCGCGAGAAAGATATTCTTTACCTGGAGCTTGCCGATGGCCGGCACGATGTGCCTACCTGGGGGAAAGCAATGCCGAGCTTTCTAAGATTTGCCTTTGGCAAATCTTAGAAAGAAT
>JAHEFC010000249.1 GCA_024640385.1 Sphingobacteriales bacterium | reverse complement strand
CTTATGGAAAAACTACATGCAAGTTCCGGCTGGGCTTTATTATAATTATACCCTGCCTGCAGTAACTGCATTTTGCTTTGCTATAACATTTCCATTTTATAATAACAAATTTGATGATGAAGGCCCTATCCTTCGTGTTATAATAAATAAATGTAAAAAAATACTTCAGTATGACCGATATATTGGTATAATTATAATGGTTGTTGGGCTACTTTCTTATGCAATAATTAAACTTTTGCCTTCTGTTTTTCAATATGTCGCTACCATTTTATTTTTCTGTTCTTTTTCAGGATTGTTATACATTTATTTTTTACCTGCATTTAGAAGTAAAATATTAATCATGTTATTATTTCTTGCATTCTTGATTTTGAATGCAATTAGCATTGGCATGTTTACAATTGTCGCTTATATGGGAATAACCATATTTTCTTTCTTTTTTTTAGGGAAAAAAACCTGGCTTATAAAGAAAGTTCTGGTATTATTAACGGCAGTTTTCATTATGATCGTATTGCAGAATACTAAAGTTACTTACAGATCATATGTATGGAACAAAAACTATGGAGGGGATAATACATTTCTTTTTGCAAATTTGTTTATTGAGAATTTACAAAAAGGTGATTTATTAATTGAAAAAAGGGCTTTTTTCCCAATTTATACACGTACGAACCAGGGTTTCTATGTTTCACTTGTTATGAAAAGGATTCCAAATACTCAGTCTTTTGACAATGGAAAAGCCTTGACAAATACCATCCTGTCCAGTTTTGTGCCCCGGTTTTTATGGCCTGATAAACCTGAGGCAGGAGGTAAATTTAATATGGCATATTACGCTGGCCGCAAACTTCGAGGATATTCTGCAAATGTTGGTCCATTGGGTGAGGCATATGGTAGTTTTGGGATAAATGGGGCTATATTTTATATGTTTTTAATAGGGTTGTTTATTAGATGGACATATGGCAGGTTACTTGCATTAAGTTTAAGATTTCCATTAATTATTTTCTGGATACCTGTTTTGTATTTTCAGGTAACTTATTCAGCAGAAACAGATACTTTGCAAATTTTTAATTCGCTTCTTAAGACTGCATTTTTTATGTGGTTCATTTATAAAATATCTCCACGTTGGTTTGGTGCTAATACGGAAATACAAAATAGTACTTCAAGAAATGAAGTTTACGGAAAACCAATTAGCCGGATGGTTTTAGATTAAATTATCAGGTAATAATTTAAATTTGTTTTGAGTTATATTTTCCAGTTGGTAACTAATATATTTATAAAACTTCGTTTACCTGAATGTATTCTGATTGAAGCGAATATTCAATTTTTCACTCAATCCTATTTTTGAATTCAGAAGTGATAAAAACAAACCTCATTTACAGGTCTCTCAATCCTCTTTACTTCAGTATTGAAAATGTCTTCCGGCTGATTCGAAAGGAGCTGTCGGGCAAGATTAATTTTGAAGAAACCTTTGCTCCATCTGATAAAATTGGATTTGCAGGCCTCATAAAAAATATTTTGTTCTTTCGCAAACAATCTGCAGATCTGTATCATATTACCGGTGACATTCACTATGCGGCACTGGCCTTCCCAGCGGGCAAGGTTATCCTGACGATACATGATTGTATTTTTTTGCAGCATCCTTCCCGCTTTAAACGTTTGATCCTAAAAAAACTCTGGCTCGACTGGCCGGTGCATCATAGTGCAGTGGTTACTACTATTTCAGAAGCAAGCAAAAAGGAGATCATCAGCAGCTCTGGCTGTTCACCTGATAAGATACTGGTGATACCTGATCCCCTTGATGAAAGTTTTACGTTTTCGACCAAGCCGTTTAATGCAGATAAGCCGGTCATACTGCAGGTGGGCACCTGGCCCAATAAAAACCTGGAAAGGGTTATTGAAGCTTTGAAAGGGATAGCCTGCCATTTAATGATCGTCGGAAAACTATCAGAAGAGCAGCAACAATTGCTGAAGGATTCGGATATCGAATTTACCAACGGATTTAAATTACCACAACATGATTTACTGGAATGGTACCGAAGATCGGATATAGTCATGTTTGCTACATTGTTTGAAGGATTCGGGTTACCGATCCTCGAAGCACAGGCAACAGGTCGGCCTGTAATAACCAGTAATATTTCTCCAATGAAGGATGTGGCGGGTGACGGGGCCTGCCTGGTGGATCCATTTTCAGTTGATTCTATCAGGAATGCGGTGATAAAAATTTGTGCAGACGATGCCTGTAGGGAAAAAATAATTTTCTCAGGTAAAGAAAATATTAAAAAGTATAAGGTTAGCGCCATTGCGGATAAATATCTCCATCTATATCAGAAAATGCACGCAATGCAAACTGCAATAAACTAATCATACAGTACTTGAAAGTTATTATCCGCTATGCAGGAATTTGTTGAAGAGTATGGAAAGATCTGGGGAAACCTGCCACCTAACTGGCGGGCAAGGGGAAGGGATTTGGCCCTGGACATTTTATCTGCCGGTATGGATGCAACCATTGGTTTTAATACTTATTTAGCTAAGCCACGCATTCAGTTTTTATATATCCACCATGTTTTTAAAGATGAGGAAAAGCAGTTGGAAAACCTGCTGAAGATTTTGTCATCGAAGCATACTTTTATTTCCTATTCCGAAGCATGGACACGGCTTTTAGAAGGGAATATCGATAAACCTTATATCGCTTTCAGTTCTGACGACGGACTGAAGAATAACCTTAAAGCAGCAGCAATATTAAAAGAATATGGCGCTTCGGCCTGTTTTTTTGTTTGCCCGGCAATTGTGGGCGAAAAGGATTTTAACAAGATAAAAGCGTTTTCTGCAGATAGGCTTCATTTTCCTCCGGTTGAATTCATGGATTGGAACGATGTTCTGCATTTGCAAAACACCGGCCATGAAATCGGGTCGCATACCATGAGCCATATTAATGTGGCTAAAACCCCTCATGATATATTGTTACAGGAAATTCAAGACAGCAAAAGAATACTCGATGTGAAATGTGGTAACACCATTCATTTTGCCTACCCATATGGCAGGCATTTTCATTTCAGCTCAGCCGGCCGTAAAATGGTTTTTGCACAAGGCTTTCTAAGTTGCGCTTCCGCGGAAAGAGGTTGTCATATTGTCCCATCAGGGGGAATCGAAGATAAAGAGCAATTGCTCATCCGGCGCGACCATGTTATACTCGACTGGCCAATAAATCATATCAGTTACTTCCTGTCGAGGAATGTAATGAAAGCAGACATTAAGAATAATTTTTTCCCTGAATATGCGGATAGTCATCCTGACAAGTAGCCGGAAAAGTACGGCATCTTACTGCCTCCCTTTATTGAAGAAACATTCCGGTGCTGAAATAGTCCAGGTGATATACAGCCAGGGTAAGATCATTAAGAACCGAAAATATTATTGGAAACGGCTGAAAAAAATATGGAAGATCGGATTACCTGGCGCACTTAACGGAATCCGGATACGTTCATGGTTTGACGGAAGGGAATTGAAAAAAAATATCGATGATATTGAAAAACTATGTCATGAACTACATATCCCATTTGAAGAAGTGCCGGCAATTAATAACCCCCGAACCATTGAGTTGATGAAATCTGCTAATGCGGATATTGGTATCAGCCTTAGTAACAGCTATATCCCAAAAAAAGTTTTTTCTGTTCCTCGTTTTGGAATGATCAATATACATGGTGAAGTGTTGCCTGATTTTCAGAATGCACAAAGTATTATTTGGCAGATATATGAGAACCGGCCTGAAACAGGTTATACCATTCACAAGATTGATAACAAAATAGATACCGGCGACATTTTATTACAGGAAAAATACCCTATACAATTCCAGGACAGTCTGGAAAATACAGTAAGGGTGATGGTTGAAGTCACATTGGAAAAAGCAGGTAAAGGCCTGGTGAAAGTTATCAATGAATTTGAGCGCTTGAGCCATGATGCGAAACCACAAGGCAAGGGCAAAACATATACAACACCCAGTATTGGTCAGTTTTTACGGATGCAAAGAAATTTTAAAAGTCTAAAAAACAAAAGGTAACAAAACCTGTAAAAGTAAATGCTATGTGCGGTATTAGCGGCATTATTGGATTAAGCAACAGGCAGGAGTCGGATCGGATAATCAGGGCTATGAATGATGCCTTGAGTCATCGTGGCCCGGATGCGGAAGGGTTTTATGTGGAAGATAAAATGGCATTAGGCCATCGGCGCTTATCCATTATTGATTTATCCACAGCTGCCAATCAACCATTTTTTGATCCTACCGGGAGATATGTACTGGTTTTTAACGGGGAGATTTATAACTACCAGGATATACGTACTGAATTAACCGGTTATCCTTTTCGTACAAATTCTGATACGGAGGTAATCCTTGCGGCATATATTCAATGGGGGCCTGACTGCCTGTCGAAGTTGAAGGGAATGTTTGCTTTTGCTTTATGGGACAAAACTGAAAGAAAACTCTTTATCGCAAGGGACCGGTTTGGAGTGAAGCCATTATATTATTATCATCAGGACGGGTACTTCCTGTTCTCTTCTGAAATACGATCTTTATTAAGCAGTAAACTGATACCCCGGAAGCTCAATAAACAGGCTCTTTCTGATTACCTGAAATACCAGTCTGTTATTACGCCTTTTACCCTGGTTGAACATATTAAGCAACTTCCTGCCGGACATTATATGCTCTATTCATCAACGGATTTAATGATCAGGAAATACTGGGATATAACCGAAGTTACCCCTTTGAAAGGAGGGCAGGATCCGGAAGTCGTTAAAAAATCTGTCAGGGATTTACTGTTTCAGTCGGTAGAGAGGCGTTTGGTAAGTGATGTTCCCGTTGGTGCATTTTTATCGGGGGGTATTGATTCAAGTGCCATTGTTGCTATCATGTCAAAAGTAAGCCGGCAAAAACCGGTTGCATTCACTGTTGGATTTGATGAGAAGGAGTATGATGAAACGGCTTATGCTGAATTGATCGCAAAAAAATATGATGTTACGCACCATAAGGTAAAACTACGCCCGGATGATTTTCTACACGAGTTGCCTCATGCCCTTGATGCCCTGGATACGCCAAGTGGAGACGGGATCAATACCTATGTTGTATCAAAGGCGATCCGGCAAAGCGGGATAAAAGTGGCGTTGTCTGGTGTAGGGGGAGATGAATTGTTTGTGGGGTATCCCATATTTCACCAGTTCAAAAAGCTGCAAAAATTTCAAACCCTTTTCCGTTCAACTTCCCTGTTGAGAAAAATTTTAGCCGGAATCATTCCGGCAGGTAACCAGAAAGATGATCGGATCAAGGCCATTTTGTCTTCAAGAGATGTTTCCATTGCATCTGTTTATCCACTATTGAGGCAAATACAAACAAATGCTCAAATCAGACAGTTAACCGGTTTAAATGACAGGCCGGAACAGCATGGTACCCTTGAAAAGCATCTTATAGAAAACATTGGACGACTGAAAGCCTTTGATGCCTATAGCCAGGTTTCAATTGCTGATTATTGGGGATATACACAGCATGTTTTATTAAAAGATACCGACCAGATGAGCATGGCAGTGGCTTTGGAAATCCGCGAACCATTTTTTGATCACGACCTGGTGGAGTATGTTGTTAGTTTGCCTGATTCATGTAAAGGAATCGCTTACCCCAAACAGTTACTGGTGGAATCGCTAAAGCCTTTGGTACCGGATGAAGTGGTGTTCCGGAAGAAGCAAGGGTTTGTTTTGCCATATGATGTATGGATGCGCAATGAATTGAAAACTTTTTGCGATGATAAAATCAGGAGCCTTGCATCAAGGGATTATTTTAATGGCCCGAAACTCTCATCATACTGGCAGGATTTCCTGGAAAATAAATCAAAAATCCGTTGGGCCGATATGTGGATACTCATTGTTTTGGAAAACTGGTTACAAGCAAATGGTATTGAATAATGAAAGCTGTAAGTTCATATAGAAATATAAGGATGCTTACTACCTAAGTTTAATGCGTAAAATTTTGCCAGAAAAACTGAAACTGCTCCTGGTATATGATTATTTTTCTCCTGCTTA
>JAHEFC010000023.1 GCA_024640385.1 Sphingobacteriales bacterium | reverse complement strand
GGCTAAGACCAAGATCAGGAAACCCTATGAAATCAACCGTTATCATTTCAAGGATGATGTTGATGGTTATCTCGATAACCGTAAAACGCATCTTTATGTATTCGACCTGAAAACAAAAAAACTCGATACCCTTACCAAAGGCGATAAAAACCAGGCCAATGCCTCCATCAGCCACGATGGCAAAATGATCGCTTATGTAAGCAATATCTCAGAAGACCCCGACAGGAATGCCAATAGCGATATTTTCCTGATGGATCTGGCAACCAAACAATCCCAGCAGCTCACCACCTTCAAAGGACCCAACTATGGCCCTGAGTTCAGTCCTGATGATCAATATATCTCCTTCACGCAATCCACCGGCGAAGGAAATTTTTCCATGTACGAGCTTAACCAGCTTCATCTTTATCATATCCCTTCAAAAAAGATCACAAATATTTCCTCGGCCATAGACAGGTCTATAGAAAGCCCGGTCTGGTCGAATGACAGCAAATTCATCTATGCCCTGGTAGAAGACGACAGGAAACAAAACATTACTGAATTTGATATTGCAAAGAATACGAACCGAAACCTGACCAATGAAATGGGGGTTTATGCTTCGATGGATATGAACAGCAGTGGCCAGATGGTAGCACTGTATGGAGACAAAGACACGCCGAACGAGATCTATATCAGGAAAGGAAATAGTTTCAGCAGGCTGACAAATATTTCCGCTGAATTCCTGGCTCCGCTTAAGCCTATCTATGTAAAAGGATTTGAAGCCATGTCGGTCGACAAGAACCAGGTATCGGGGATACTTTACCTGCCTGACAGTTCGGCAAAAAATCTTCCACTGGTTCTTTTCATTCATGGTGGCCCCGTAGCGCAGGATCAATATGCATTTGACATGAGCAGGCAGATCCTTGCAGGTGCCGGCTTTGCCGTAGCTGCCGTGAATTACAGGGGCAGTAGCGGAAGAGGCATTGCATACACCAAAGCGATCTATGGCGATTGGGGTAATAAAGAAGTAAAGGATATTGTTGGCGTAGCCGATCACCTGATCAAAATGGGTATTGCAGACGCAAACAAACTTGGCATTGGCGGTTGGAGTTATGGTGGTATCCTGACCAACTATACGATTGCTACTGACAGCAGGTTCAAGGCTGCAGTAAGCGGCGCCGGAAGCTCACTTCAACTCTCTATGTACGGTTCTGATCAGTATATCACCCAGTATGAAGAAGAGCTGGGTAAGCCCTGGAAGAATCCGAAAAAATGGTTGGATCTTTCATATCCGTTCTATAAAGTAGAGCAGATCAAAACACCAACTGTATTCATGGCCAGTGAAGATGATTTTAATGTGCCGGTGATCGGTGCAGAACAGATGTACCAGGCTTTTAAATCAACCGGCATCCCTACAGAACTGGTGATCTATCCCGGGCAGCATCATGGTGTACGTGTGCCCAGTTATATTGTACACAGATACAAAAAGCATATTGATTGGTACAACAAATACATGAAGTAATTGTCATATTGTTTTAACAAGAAAGCCAGCCCGTTTTGCTCAGGGCTGGCTTTTATTATTTGATCCCTGTCAGGGGTCAATGTTTTTTACGCATTTTGGCTATCCGGTTGATGAGGAATCCTACTGCCAGTCCGGTCACCTTACCCACCAGGCTCAACTGCTGTTGTTTTCTGATCAGGTTTCCTGCAACTAAAGAGGCACCCAAGCCCAATGCAGCTTTTGCTGTGCTTGCAGCACCGCTTTTAGTCTGAAACATATCAGACATCACATCTTTTGCAATCCCCATGGGAGTTGCCTTCTTCTGGATATCAGCGGCAAGGGTTTTCAATTGCTCTTTTAAAAGGAGTTCCTTTTCCGAAAGCTCTGCAAGCTTCTGCTGATTGGCTGAAAGGTGATCTGATTTTTTCATAATTCCTCATCCAACTTACTGATGATCTCATTCTGGATATACTTTTTCAGGAATGCCCGTCCGAGGACGAAAACTAAGATACCTATCACAAAGTATCCTCCGCCAACAATATAATATCCGTAGGCAGGATCGCCTAATTTCTGCCCTATCGTATGGGCTAATCCGAAACTAACGAAGATCAATGCCACTCCAACCAGGACGGCTATGATCATCCCTATGATCATAGAACTGACGAAGCTGGAGATCGCGATCTTGGACTTGACCCTGATCATTTCCACCTTAACATCAAAGTATTGCCTGGTCAGGTTCGCATACGATCTTATTTCATTGATGATTTCAGACATATTATTATTGGGTATGCAGTTTCCTCATGAAAGTTTACTTGAAGCCTCGCCTTTCATTTCATTCATCGCAGCAACAGCTTTTTCAGCCAGTTGCTCTCCTTCTTTTACTGCATCCGCATATTTTTCCTTGACCCTGTCCAGTGCATCATGGATACTGTTTTCCACCGCATCTGTCACATCACCTGCCATATCCATGATCGCCTTCCTCGTATTGGACCCTTTGTCCGGAGCCAATAAAATTCCTGCAATAGCCCCAACTGCCAGGCCACCTAAGAAACCCAGTAAAACTTTTTTGTTATCCATAAAACCGATTTTAGCGTTTAATTGAAATACCTTTTTCGCAGAATCGCATTTCAACCGATATGATCAAAATGAAATGCTCATGAAGTTATGAAACAAAATCGGTCATTGGGTGCGGCATTTGTTGCAAAATTTCCGGATCAGCTCCCCACGTAAAAAGAATGATGAAAACAGAAAATGATCATGTGAACCGGCTATCAGCAATGGCATATGGCCTGCTAACAGGCCATATAACCGAATTGAGTTTAATTTGACTTCTGCGTTAACTGGCGGGCAAACGCAGGCTCATTCTCAGCATAAAACTGATTGGTTACAAATTCATCTCCTTCAGTGCTATTGGACATTTCAATAGTTGTTTCCTCCCTGCTGAACCTGCTGTCGATCTGTTCATCACTGAGCTGGGCCAATGAATCTAACATGTCAATAGGGCTTAATACGAAAGATGATGATCCCGAACCTTCGTTTTGTACAACCGGATGGAATTGACCTGTTAGGGCGGTACCCTCATGTACTTTATGCTGATCGTGCAGATACACGGTATTATGACCGGACATCTTCAATTCCCTGGTTGTAGCTTTACCACAGCAATCATCAGATGTGATGGTTTGTGCAAATGCTGAAACACCTGAAAGAACCAGTGCAGCAACGATTGGATAAATAATCTTTTTCATGGTATATATTTTAATGTTTTAAATTCTACTCAAATGTATACCCGTAAATCATGCTGGTTGGATCAAATGAGACATAACCGCGTAATGTTGCGACGAACAGAGCTATTGCTGCCGGTTTCCTGGTAAGAATAGAGGATTTAACAATCCATATGGATCTATAAACTGGACATTTACATTCAAGTATCTTCAGTTAAACAAGTAAAAATGAAAAAGCTGTATTATTCTATCCATGCGCGATTGATCCTTGTTTCATTGAGCACCATCGCAGTTCTTACTACCAATGCCCAACCGAATAAATACAGACCCCTGGATATAAGCACCATTGAAAAAATCACAGGACTTAAGGGCGCAACAAATGGCGGCGAATATAAGATCACCGTTCCCCAGAACGACCTGAATGTAATAGTTGACAGTTTCAGGATCATACCTCCAATGGGTCTTGGCACATGGGTGGCTTTTACACCTTCCCAAATGGGTGCTATGGTGATGGGAGATATTGTACTTACAGAAACAGATCTCAAGCCGGTTCAACAGGAAGTCATCAAACAGGGATTCACCATTTCAGCCATACATAATCATTTTACCAGGAATCATCCTAATGTGATGTATATGCATATCGGCGGAAATGGACCCACTGAAAGTATATCAGAAAAAGTTAAGGCCATTCTGGACAAAGTAAAACAATCAAGAGGGCACAACCCTGCTGACGCCACTGTACCTGCCGTTACCAATACAATTGACACTGTTCGGTTGAACAGTATATTAGGATACAGGGGAGAACTCAATAAGGGAGTATATAAATATACAATTGGCAGGCCCGATGTTATGCTCACAGAACATGGCGTACCCATTACAACATTTCTTGGTTTCAACACCTGGGCAGCCTGGCAGGGTTCAGAAGAAAAGGCCGCAGTGGCAGGTGATTTTGCCATGCTGGAAAACGAAGTGGATGGAGTGATCAAGGCACTGGTTGAAAATAACATTGAAGTAGTTGCTGTCCATAATCATATGCTCCGGGAACAACCAAGAATATTCTTCCTTCATTACTGGGGCATAGGCCCGGCGGAAAAATTGGCCAGGGGCCTGAAAGCGGCTCTCGATCAAACAGGTAAGAAGCAGTCATCAAAAGACAAAATGATGCCTGGGCATTGATACTATAGAAACTATTGAACAGAAAATATAGATGGTAATGAAACCGGCAAAATTTTATCTTTAACGCCACAATGAATCTATTTACTGAGAAAGCAGTCATTATCATTACTTGCCCCAAAAGACTTGCTCCCTACCTGGAGCAGGAAATCAAGGAACTCGGATTTACTACAGAAGAAACATTTGTAACCGGCGTTCGCATTACCGGTACCATCAACGACTGCATCAGATTGAACCTGAATCTCCGTTGCGCCAGCCAGGTACTATACAGTCTTAAACAATTCAACGCCGAAAATGCCGATGCTGTTTATGAAAATGTCCGGGACTATCCCTGGGAAAACATCCTGATCGAACATGGCCATTTTTCCATTACCAGCAATGTGAATAATGAAACCATTAACAATAGTATGTTTGCCAACCTGAGGGTAAAAGATGCTATTGTAGACCGGATGCGGGAGAAAAAAGGATTCAGGCCAACTACAGGTTCTGAATTGACAGGGGCAGTTGTCCACCTGTTTTGGAAAAACGAACATGCAGAAATATTTATTGATACCTCCGGCGATTCCCTGGGCAGGCATGGCTATCGGAAGATCCCAGGCCAGGCACCTATGCTGGAAGCCCTGGCAGCAGCAACCATTTATGCCACCCGCTGGGACCGTAAGTCTCCTTTTGTGAATCCCATGTGTGGTTCCGGCACTGTTGCGATAGAAGCTGCTATGATCGCCACCAACCGCAGGCCAGGACTATTCCGGACCAACTATGCTTTCATGCACATACAGGGTTATGACGAAACTGTTTATGTAAGGGAAGATGCCTTGCTGGAAAAACAGATCGTGGATGTCCCCGGCCTTCGCATCATTGCTACAGACTATAGTGCAAGAGCCATTGAAAATGCCCGTAAGAATGCCATTGCAGCAGGAGTGGCCGGACTGATCGAATTTTCGGTTTGTGACTTTGCAGCAACAGAAATACCTGGAGATGTACCCGGCATTTTTTATGTTAATCCCGAATATGGCGAACGATTGGGTGATGTAACTGAACTGGAGGGTACATATGCACGCATCGGCGATTTCATGAAACAGAAATGCGGCGGTTATTGGGGTTACGTATTTACAGGCAATCTTGAACTTGCCAAAAAAATTGGCCTGAAGGCTAAACGCCGGATCGAATTCTATACCAGCACCATTGACTCCCGCCTTTTCGAATATGAATTATACAGCGGCAGCAGAAATGCCATTAGGGAATCTGCGGCCGGATCCAACTAACGTAATAAATAAAAATATGGACATATCAGCATTACAGGAAATTGTAAAACAACGATACTTTAAAACCGATAATGAAAGAGGGATCTATCATACGGCGCTATGGTTCCATGAAGAAGTGGGTGAACTTTCATCAGCCATTGCCAGCGGTGACAAGGAGAACGCCAAAGAAGAATTTGCAGATGTACTGATGTGGTTGATGACCCTGGCCAACCTGATGGACGTGAATATGGAAGAGGCTGTTGCTGCTTACCTCAACAATCCCCGCAAGCTTCCAACAAAATAAAATGACTATACATAAATACTCAGGGTAGATCTGATAACGCAAGTTTCATCATGATATCCGTTTGCGCATCATCGCCGAGTATGAATATATGTTTGTCAAATTCAACGAAGCCGTTCTTTCTGTAAAATTCAATGGCCCTTTTGTTTTCTTCCCATACGCCAAGCCACAAAAAGGTAAACCCCCTTTCCTTCGCATAACTGACTGCTTTATCAAATAATGCCTGGCCAACTTTTCTCCCTAGAAATTTTTTCAAAACATAAATTCTCTCGATCTCCATCGAATCCGGATCTTTCAATTCCGTTTGCGATTGCCCGAAATTGATCTTCAGATATCCTGCCTTTTCACCATCAACCAAAGCAAAATAAAATTTCGACTCCGGGTCCTGCAACTCAGTTCTTAGTTTATCGATATTGAGATTCTCCTCCAGGTATTTATTCATATTCTCCGCTGAATTAAGATCGGCAAACGTTTCACTGAAAGTCTGCACTCCTAATTCACGCAATTCAAATATGCTTTGTTCTGTTACCTCTATGATTTCAATTTCTGCCATATCAAATGCTGTTGACTACAAATTACTATCCATTTCAATACATTTAACCTATGGAAATCATCCTTAACTCGGAGATCACCTGCCCTGTTTGCGGTCATATTAAGACAGAACAAATGCCAACTGATGCCTGCCAGTATTTTTATACCTGCGAAAAATGTAAAACAGTGTTGAAACCCAAACCCGGTGATTGCTGCGTTTTTTGCAGCTATGGTTCTGTAAAATGTCCGCCTGTGCAGAAAGGACATCACTGTTGTTAAATCTCAATATCTCACCAGTCGCTAATTGTAGGACATGCTTTTAAAGAAAGCATTAGTTCATTTGTCCATTCGCTCTCTTTGCTTTGGGGATCAGCCAGGTCCACATTTGCCAGATCGCGCCTATACTGCATTTCATCCTGAAAAAAATGATCACTGCCGACAAGAAAGTCAGTATGCCAATGAATAGTATGGACGCATTGATACTGATCAGGTCTGCTATGATACCCGTGAGAATAGCGCCTATGGCATATCCCAGGTCTCTCCACAAGCGGAATATTCCAATGCTTTTTGCCCTGTCATGGGGATTAGTATTTTCCGCCACCGTAGCCAAAAACGTAGGATAAACCATGGCCGTACCCCAACCCAGGATGGAAGAAATAATGATGTAATGAGCCATGCTATTGACCCAAAGTAAACTCACTAATCCAACGGCCTGTAGCAGCATACCGGTATATAACATATCCTTCTTGCAGAACCGGTCTGCCATGGCACCTGTCACCAACTGGCCCAGACCCCAGACAGCCGGGTAAATAGCTGTAATGATCCCAATTTCAGATAAGTTGAAGCCTTTTGTGGCCAGCATAATGGGGAAAATGCCCCAAACCATTCCGTCATTCAGGTTGTTGATCAAACCAGCCTGGGTAACCGAACCCAGGTTCTTGTTCTTCCAGGTGGTATCCCAGAAAATATTCTTCAACCGGGGAATATTACTGTAAGTGGTTTCCCTGGCAACATGATGTTTTGTATCCTTCACCAGGAAGATACTGCCCAATAACCCAAGTATGACCAGAACGATCCCAGTGTAGAATGGATAAGGCCTGACGCCATACTCACTTGCGATCCAGCCTGTCAGGAATGCGACCAGGGCAACTGAAATATAACCGGCAAACTCATTCAGTCCCATGGCGAAGCCCCGTTGCTTCTCCCCCACCAGGTCGATCTTCATCACTACAGTACTGCTCCAGGTAAGCCCCTGGTTGATGCCTAATAAAACATTGGCCGCAATGATCCAGCTCCAGGCAGGTGCAAACATCAGGATCAACGGTATTGGAATTCCAACTACCCATCCGGCCACCAGCAGGTTTTTTCTGCCGAATTTATTGGCCAATGTACCAGTGTAATAGTTTGTAATGGCTTTTACAATTCCGAAAACAACAATAAAGGAAAGGATCGCAGTTTTTGCGGCAATGGCAAATTCCTTCCCTGCAATTTCGGGCAGGATCGACCGTTCAAGTCCCACCATACCGCCAACAAATCCATTGATAATAACCAGAAGAACGAACTGTTTCCAGTTCTCTTTCAAGCCCAGTTTAATATTTGTCATTGGAGTAATTGGCTTACAATATTTCTATTAATTTTTACTGAATACCTTTTGCTTCAATTTCCATTCGGTATAACCATCTTCCATTCGCAAGGCTTTAATATTCTTTCCCTTCAATATATTCACCGCATCTACCGCCATTACACATAAAGGCCCCCTGCAGTAAGCAACCACGGTTTTCCCTTTAGGCAGTTCATGGACCCTCTTTTTTAATTGTGATAAGGGTATGGAAACCGCATGTTCGATATGTCCTGCATTATACTCCTCTTCCGGCCGCACATCGATCAGGATGATCTTTTCCTTCTTTGATCTTGTAATCAGGGTTTCCAGCGTAATCGATTCCAGGTCCTTTTTATCACTCTTAAAATCATTGATGAGCTTGTCTACCTCCGCATATTTCCTGAAACCAAGATCTCTTACAACGGATACAAGTCTCAGCACACTATCGTCTGAAATACTGTATATAATGAAATTGCCCTCCCGCCTGGTATTGACAAGCTTCGCCAACTTAAGCACCTGCAGGTGCTGGGAAGTACTGGCAACCGACATGGAGATCTCTTTCGAAAGCTCTTCAACGGACCACTCTTTATTGGAAAGAATATCCAGCAGTTCCAACCGCTTCGGGTTTGATAAGGCATGGGTGGCACGTGACAACTCCCTGTAAACCTGCTCTTTTAAGGTTTCTGTTGGCATAATATCTTCAATTCTTTGCTCAAAAATAAGCCTATTCTACTATTCTACAAAATCATTGAATAGATGAGAATTCAGCCCCCGGTTTCCCCCTGGCTCCATTGCCCTTAACTTTGGGTTCAAACACGAAAACACTTGATGAAATATTTTATCTGAATGAGAAAGGCAATCTTTACCATTTTACTGTTTTTCTCATTCCTCGCCATCCGGGGCCAACATACCATCAGGCTTTCCATCCGGGATTCAGCAAACAGATCGCCCTTACCCGGCGCCACAGTGGCCATTCCGGCACTAAAAAGATCCATTGCAGCCGATAGCAGCGGACTGGCCGTTCTTAATGATCTGGCAACAGGTTCTTACAACGTAACAGTCTCTTTTGTGGGTTTTCAGAATAAACAGATCACCGTAAATGTTCCCCAGGTGCCCGATGAACCGCTTGAAGTATTGTTACAGGAGGCCGAAGAGGAACATGAAGAAGAGATCGTCATAGAAGCCACCAGGACTAGCAGGAGCATCACTAATAACCCCACACGCATCGAAGTGATCAACGGGGAAGAGCTGGCAGAAAAAGGAAATATGAAACCGGGCGACATCCGGATGTTGCTCAATGAAAGTACCGGCATCCAAACCCAGCAAACTTCTGCCACTTCTTACAATTCAAGCATCCGCATTCAGGGTTTGGATGGAAGATATACCCTGATCCTGAAAGACGGTTACCCGTTGTACGCCGGTTTTTCAGGTGGATTAAGCATCATGCAGATCGCACCCCTGGACCTGCGCCAGGTGGAAGTAATAAAAGGATCTTCGTCCACACTCTACGGCGGAGGCGCCATTGCAGGACTGGTCAACCTCGTATCCAAGGTCCCAACCGAAGAACGTGAACTGAGCTTTATGGCCAATGCCACAACTGCCGCAGGACTGGACCTGAGCGGCTTCTATAGTGAGAAATACGGCAAACTGGGACTTACCCTATTTGGTTCCCGAAATTCAGGCAGTCCTTACGACCCTGCCGATATCGGCCTCACTGCCATCCCGAAATTTGAACGCTATACCATCAATCCAAAACTCTTTCTTTACGGAGAAAAAACAACGGCCAATATCGGCTTCAGCTATATCACGGAAAACCGTGTGGGCGGGTCCATGGACTATATCAAAGAAGATGTTGATGGCTATTATGAAAAGAACTACACAGACCGGTTCACTACCCAGTTGGGCATAACGCATCGCCTGACTGATCATGCTGCACTGAACTTCAAGAACAGCTATAGCCGATTCGATCGGGAGATCCTCATTCCCTCTTACCAATTCAAAGGATTGCAACAATCCAGTTTTTCTGAACTTACGTACACCAACCGGCACGAAAAAATGGATTGGGTAGTTGGCGCAAATCTCCTCACCGATGATTTTGCCGAATCTCAGCAAACTACTGAGCCGCTGCTGGACTATCACTACAATACATTTGGACTGTTTGTACAGAACGAATGGTCGATCAGCAAGTTTCTCACCCTGGAAACCGGCCTGCGTGGCGACTATGTAAAAGAATATTGTTTCGAACTGCTGCCCAGGGCTTCTGCCATGATGCGCTTCTCGCCCCTTGTTACGATGCGTATTGGCGGTGGCTTCGGATATAAAACGCCAACCGTTTTCAATGAAGAATCGGAACGTATCCAATTTCAGAATATCCTTCCCATAAATACCCAAAAAACGGAAAACGAAAGGTCACTGGGCATGAATATGGACCTGAATTACCGCACCCATTTCGGAGATCTTGGTTTCTCCATTAACCAGTTATTTTTCTACACCAGGCTGAACAGGGCCCTGGTACTCACCAGCGCCGGATCAGCATCAGAATTTGTCAATGCAGATGGCCATATGGATACCAAGGGCATGGAAACCAACCTTAGGTTCACATACGGCGACTTCAAACTTTTTGTTGGCTATACTTATGCAGATGTCAACACCTATTTTGAAGGAAACAAAGAGTGGTTCCCGCTAACAGCCAGGCACCGGCTGAACAATGTGCTGATGTTTGAGAAAGAAGAGAATCTCAAGATCGGGTTAGAAGCATATTACTACAGTCCGCAGCTGCTGAATGATGGCACAACCGGAAGATCTTATTGGATCATGGGCCTGATGGGTGAGAAGCTTTGGGAGAAATTTTCCATTTTCATTAACCTGGAAAATTTCACGGATACCCGCCAGACTAAATTCGGCAGCATTTATACCGGCCCCATCAGCAACCCTACCTTCACAGACATTTATGCTCCGTTGGACGGCTTTGTGATCAATGGAGGATTCAAGATCAGACTATGAAATCACCCTCCAGCACAATTACGGCATCACCATAGACCAGCACCTTATCATCTCTTATTTCTGTGGTCATAACTCCTGTTCTCTCTGAGGACTGGAAGGCTTCTAACCTTTTCTTCCCCAGTTTTAGTGACCAATATTTTGTCAGAAAAGTCTGTACCGCGCCCGTTACAGGATCTTCATCGCTTCCGGCCCAGGGCCAGAAATAACGATAATGAAAATCATAACCGGGAGAGCCTGAAAGAGCCGTTACCAATACCCCATTGATGCCATCATAAGATCTGATCAGAGCCGAAAAATCAGGCCTCAACTTCGCCAACCTGTCCGAATCTCCGATCTCAATCATGATGATCCTGTTATCTGGATTGTATGAAGCTTTAATAAACTCATCGATACCCAATGCACGCAACATGTCCTTTGGCACATCGATTTCACTGGTTTCATACACAGGGAATTCCATAAGGATCCGGCCAGATTCCTTTCCGATCTTTAATTCCACCTGGAGCCCGGTGATGAATTTTATTGTATCCAGGTCAGTTGTTCCGAAAATGATCTTTGCCGCCGCCAGTGTGGCATGCCCGCAGAGTGGGATCTCTGTTTTGGGAGAAAAATACCTGATATGGAAAACATTCCCTGATCCCGGGCTTTTGACAAATGCTGTCTCCGAAAATCCGATCTCTTTCGCAATATGCTGCATCATCTCATCGGCTATGCCTTGGTTCAGAAAGCACACGCCTGCCGGATTACCCTTAAATTTCTCAGTTGTAAAAGAATCTACAAAATAGGTTTTCATGCCTCAGTTTTTGTATGCTATCGGGATCCAGATATCTTCTTCAGAATTTGGATCACCATTTTTATATTTTTCACCTAATACTTCAAAATGTGGCCGATCATCTATTACATAACCTGAATTGGCAATCCACTCTCCATAAATGAACTGGAAAATACCGTTACCCGTACCCCTGAAATGAAATACTGCATACTTGCCTCCAGGCAGGGTAAAGCCTTCCATCCCCTCCGGGACATTCTCAAAATCTTCCACTTCCATGAGCGCCCATTTATCAAACTCAGTATGGGGATTAAATGACTCAAAATAATTGGGGGGATAAACTCTCATTGAGATCAAATGGGAGTTCAGCTTATTCGGCACCCGATTCCTGACAGGCATGAAAGACCTCCAAAGTAAATGCGTCTTGTCTGCAGAAAGACTCATTGACATCCTTATGCCTACTAATTTTTTCGGAGTAATTGTTATGATGTCCGGTTCAGTCATCCAGGCCCTTAGTTTTAAAATACATCTTCCAGTATTGGCAACAGTCTTGAATCTTCCAATGCCGCTGTCCGGTGCCCTATGCCTTTCATATACGCCTCGTTCTGCTCAAATGCAATAAAACTCGCAACAGAGTTCTGCCGCACCAGCAACACCTTATCCCATTTTTCCGTACCCGGACCTATCAGGAATTTTCCTCCACTGCCGGAGAACACGAGCTCTCCTCCTGACGCTTTTAAGAAGGGTAAGGTATGTTCGATATAAAGTTGATACGCTTGTTCCCCACTGATCGGGCTCTCCGGCGCAAGTTCCGGTGAGGCCGAATAATCAGCCACCTCTTTAAACCTTAACAGATTTAACATCACTACTTCGCCAACAATATTTCTAAGAATAAGATCGCGACCAGATTCATTGGTGGGCATCAGGTATTTCTCTTGCATCAAAAATGTTTTACTAAAGGTTTCCTTTCTTCAATTCCTCCACAGCATGGTTTGCTGCTCTGGCAGTTAACGACATATAAAAAATAGACGGACTTTGATTGGCCGTACTGGTCATACAGGCCCCATCCGTTACAAACACATTTTTGCAATGGTGCAATTGGTTCCACTTATTCAACAACGATGTTTTAGGATCCTTACCCATTCTGCATCCACCCATCTCATGGATATCCCTTCCGGGCGCCCATTTCCTGTCGTACACTTCAATGTTCTTAACCCCCGCCGCGGCCATCATTTCAGCGCCCTGGGTCATAAAATCTTTCAGCAACAGCTCATCGTTATCATCATAAGATACATCGGTCACCAACGAAGGGATCCCCCACTGGTCTTTCTCCGTTTTGCTGAGATAAACCCTGTTGGTGTATTTGGGAACTGTCTCACCCTGCATATACATATAGGCTCCCCATTGGCCAGGCTCGGTCATGGCTTCTTTGAATTCAGCTCCAATGGTTTGTGAGTCATCTTCAATTCCCCTGGATCGCCAGGTTCCCATGAAAGCCATATATCCGCCTACAAAATCCATATCCTGTTTGCCGAAATTTCTGAAATTGGCCATCATCGATTCATCCGGCCTTCGTCCATAAAAATATACATCCTGAAAACCATCAATGGTACCACCCATGGTTCCCCTGTAATTGTGAAAAGCAATATAGTGACCCAATAATCCATTGTCATTCCCTAAGCCGTTGGGGAATCTTGTGGATGTGGAATTCAATAAGATCAGGTTGCTGTTCAATGCGGATGCATTCAGGAAAATGACTCTGGCATAAAATATCACTTCCTCGTGGGTTTCCGCATCGATCACGCGTACACCGCTGGCAGATTGCTTTGCTTCATCGTAAACGATGGAATGCACTACAGAATGGGGCCTTATGGTAAGATTACCCGTTTTTGCAGCCCATGGCAATGTGGACGAATTGGAACTGAAATACCCGCCAAATGGACAACCACGCATGCACAGGTTCCTGGCCTGGCATTTTCCACGGCCCTGGTCCAGGTGCAATTGCGTAGGCTGTGAAAGATGGGCCCAACGGCCCTGTATCATATGGCGGTCCTTGTACTTTTTGGAAAGTTTCTGCTTCATATCCTTCTCCACACAGGTGAAGTCAAAAGCAGGAAGATATTCTCCGTCAGGCATAGTCTCCAACCCATCACGGTTACCAGAGATACCCACAAATCTTTCTACATGTGAATACCAGGGCGCAACATCATCATAGCTGATGGGCCATTCAATGCCATAACCATCACGTGCAGGCGATATGAACTCATTTGAACTCCACCTGGGACAAGCCCTTCCCCAGATCAACGACTTACCACCCACCTGGTACCCACGGATCCAGTCGAAAACTTTTTCCTGTACATAAGGATGATCTTTATCCCTGATGAAAAAATGAGCCGTGTCTTCTCCAAATCCTGCGGCTTTAGTGATCAAAGGATTTTCTTTCATGAACCTGGAAGGCATCTCCCCCCGGTGCGGAAACTCCCAGGGATTCATGGTTGCCGTGGGATAGTCTTTCAAATGCTCCACCATTCTACCTCTTTCCAACACCAGGGTTTTCAAACCTTTTTCACAGAGCTCTTTAGCTGCCCAGCCACCACTGATACCAGAACCAATTACAATGGCATCATAACTATGATCGATTTTCGATTTCCCGTTGATCTGAGGCATGTGCAGTAATTGTAAAATGTATTTTAAAGCTACCGCAATTTATCTGGCTGTATATTTCTTTCTGATCATTTAGCCTTATACCAGATCCTGATCTTTTCAAAATCGCCCCCACTGCCACTGCCTGTGAAGATCCCAACCCTGCCGCTATGGTTCTGACTTAACTTCTCAACAACCAAAGATGACTCCGGCTTGTTATTGATGAAAGCTTTGACCATCTCCCCTTCAATAACCAGCGTCATCCTGAACCAGCCATTAGGGTCGGGAGGATCTTTAATGGGCTTCTCATATTTAGCATTGAATTCTGCTCTTAATTTTTCCCATGTATAGGTTGGGTGGGCGATGTATTCAATAGCATGTATCCTCCTTACAGAATCCTGCGCAAAGAAATTAAAAGGCCTGCAATACACCGCATCAAACGTACTGTCGTTCAGCCCATGAAATGCAATACCTATAAAACTCTTCTGCAATACATCCTTGCCACGCATCAGAATGTCAATTTTACCAGAACTGAATACATCAACAGGAAGCCATACCAGGCCTTCGTCATTATTTTCCGATAACCTGATGAATTGCCTCCCTCCCTCTTCCATAGCTGCTACTGTTCTGTTGACCACCACAAGCTTTCCCCTGTTCTGCAGTTCATACAGATCCAGGGAGGTCTCTTTCTGGGCGAAAAGAAGTTCGGGCAGGCATATCAACAACCAAAAAATCCCCTTTGTCAATATATTCTTCATAAACATCATTTATAAATAGGTCTAAATCTAAAAATTCTTAAGCATCATGTTTTACCCTTTATCAAATTTCTAGTAGCCGCCTCACAAATGGCTTATATATGAATTTCTATATGGCTGCCCGATTGACTGATGCGAGTCTGGGAAGATTTCAGTAAATTACCGCAAACTTCAAATCATGAAAAAGTATCTCTTCACATTAATGATGGTGTTTTTCGTAATGATCGGTAATGCCACCGAGAAAGGCACCTGGACCGGTATTATCAGCGATGATCATTGCGGTGTCAAGTCGGCCAATGAAGGACATGCTGAATGCGCCAAAAAATGCATTAAAGATGGCAAAGCCACTGTCATTGTTGTGGGAGATAAAATGTATAAGATCAGTGACCCCAAAAAAGTAGAAGAGTTCATCGGCCAGAAAGTTACTATCGAGGGTAATTTAAAAGATGACGTTATCGAAATCAAAAAAGTAAGCAAAGCATAATACTGTTCCGGTATCATAATAGAGGGTTATAGCAAAACTGTAACCCTTTATTATTTTATGGCATCCTCTATCTGATTTAAAACATAATTTTTATGATCACCGTAATCATACCCGCATTAAACGAAGAAAAAACCATCGATCATGTGGTCAGGCTTGCCAAAAATTCCAGGCATGTTACAGAAGTAATTGTTGTGGATGACAAATCAATGGATAACACAGTGCAAAAAGCCCGCGATGAAGGTGCTACCATAATCACCAGTACTAAACTAGGCAAAGGTGCATCTATGAAAGACGGGGTGCTGGTGGCTAAAAATGAGATCCTGGTATTCCTGGATGCCGATATTGTAACTTACCCCGAAAATGTGGTGGAACTGCTGACTGCTCCCCTATTGAACGACGAGGCTGATTTTGTCAAATCGTTTTTTACAAGGCAGGCGGGAAGGGTTACTGAACTGGTTGCCAAGCCCCTTCTTTCCATTCTTTACCCTTCATTCCCGAACTTCCGCCAGCCCCTGAGCGGAATGATCGCAGGCAAAAAAAGCCTGTTCACCAAATGTGAATTTGAAGAAGGCTATGGCGTTGATATCGGCATACTGATAGATATGCATCTTCAAAAAGCCAGGATTGCAGAGGTGAGTATAGGGAACATTGAAAACAGAATGCAACCCCTGGAACAGCTTGGCAAGATGAGCCGTGAAGTGGCAAGAACCATCATGAAAAAATCAAAAGGCATTGAAGTTCAGAACCTCGAGACTTTTGAAAATATCCAGGTGATTAGGGAGCAAATGGAATTTGCGATCCGCGAAAACCTGATGTCGCTGAAAAAGATCGCCATGTTCGATATGGATAACACCATACTCAGGGCAAGCTTTATAAACACGGCGGCAGCTGAGTTCGGCTTTAAAAAAGAATTGGTGGATATTGTAACCAATAACAGCAACCCGTTTATCCGAACTAAACTTATTGCTCGATTACTCAAGGGCAAAACTATCGGCGACCTGCTTGGCGTAGCAGACAAGATCGAAGTAACGCCTAACCTGGATAAACTTCTGAAAGAGCTAAAAGACCAGGGCTATATCACCGGAATAATCAGTGACAGCTATGACTGCATTACCAACCATCTGAAAAATAAATACGGGTTTGATTTCACGATCTCCAATGAACTGGAGTTTTCCAGGAGCGTGGCAACAGGTGAGGTCAAAATCCCTTCCCTATTTTTGCTGGACGATAAAAGTGAATGCAAACACGATTACTGCAAATTAAACGCCCTGATCAATATTTGTAATACCTATGATGTGGTACTAAAAAACACACTGGTGGTAGGGGATGGTGAAAATGATATTTGCTGCATACGAAAGGCAGGTATTGGGATATCATTCTGCTCAACAACCCAACTTGTAGATTCGGTTGCAGATTACGTAATAAAAGAGCCGGATTTTGGACTATTACTGCCCATTCTGGACATATAAATTCTTTGCAGAGAGGGAAATCAGCCGCTAAATTGTCAAAAACTATATACTCTTAAAAAGACATTGATGGTTTTAAAAGTTCTCTACCAGCACGTCACTCAATTTCTCAGAACCAAATTGAGCAGGGTGCAGTTTATCATGGTAGTTGCCACCCTGGTTGGTCTTTTTTCGGGACTGGTAGCCGTGCTGTTGAAAATGCTGGTTCACCATATCCAGGCCTGGGTCAAACAAGTTTCAGTTTCAGATATACTTGTATTGACCCTACCCGCATTGGGACTGATCACAACCGTTTTCCTCGTTTCTCATTTTTTTGGCGGGCAGATCGAAAAAGGCATTGCCATGGTTTTAA
>JAHEFC010000559.1 GCA_024640385.1 Sphingobacteriales bacterium | reverse complement strand
AAACTTAAATGGAGGGTACGATGAATTCAAACTCTAATCAGCCAATTAGCCCATTAGCTAATTCGCCAATCTCCCAATCCGCGAATCCGCCAATCCCCCAAACGCCTACCGGCACCCAACTGAATTGTAAAGGCTGGATCCAGGAAGCGGCATTGAGGATGTTGCTGAATAACCTTGACCCTGCAGTTGCCGAAAGGCCGGAAGATCTGATCGTTTATGGCGGAAGAGGTAAGGCCGCAAGAAACCACGAAGCGCTGCACAATATCATTGCCTGCCTGAAAAAACTGGAAAATGATGAGAGCCTGTTGATACAAAGTGGCAAGCCGGTGGCGATCATGAAAACCCATTCTGACGCACCGCGTGTGCTGATATCTAATTCGCAGCTGGTTCCCAACTGGGCCAACTGGAAGCATTTTGATGAACTGGAGAAAAAAGGCCTGATGATGTATGGGCAGATGACTGCAGGGTCCTGGATCTATATCGGCTCACAGGGAATCGTTCAGGGTACCTATGAAACCTATGCCGCTGCAGCCGATAAACATTTTGGCGGCACACTTAAAGGCACACTGAATGTAACTGCAGGTCTTGGAGGTATGGGTGGCGCTCAGCCCCTCGCTATCACCATGAATGAAGGCGTGGCCCTGATCGCTGAAGTGGAGGAATGGAGGATCGACAAACGGCTTGAAACCCGCTACCTGGATGAAAAACTCACCGATATCGATGAAGCGATCGATAAGGCGATGCAATACCGTTCGCAGGGGGTACCCAGGAGCATAGGCGTACTCTGCAATGCTGTGCACTTACTGCAACGGCTAAACGAAAGGAATATCATTCCCGATACACTTACGGATCAGACTTCTGCCCACGATCCCCTGATAGGATACTGGCCTCATACCATCAGCTACGAACAGGCTAAGGTTTTAAGGGCTGATGATCCGGAGAAATATATCGACCTCGCTTATGATTCCATGTACAAACATGTGGAACTGATGATCGGGTTGCAGAAGAAAGGCGCCATCACTTTTGATTACGGCAACAATATCCGGGCCCGCGCTAAAGAGCGCGGACTGCAAAATGCCTTTGATTTCCCGGGATTTGTTCCCGCTTATATCCGTCCTCTGTTCTGTGAAGGTAAAGGACCTTTCCGCTGGGCTGCATTGAGTGGGGATCCGGCAGATATAGCGGTCACTGATGAACTCATTGGAGGAATGTTTCCGGAAAATAAATCGCTGCAGCGATGGCTTAAACTCGCCAAAGAGAAAATAGCATTCCAGGGCCTTCCTGCCAGGATCTGCTGGCTGGGCCAGGGTGAAAGGGAAAAGGCTGGCCTTGCTTTCAATGAACTGGTCAGAACCGGGAAGGTCAAGGCACCCATTGTAATAGGTCGTGATCACCTGGATACAGGTTCAGTGGCTTCACCCAACCGTGAAACCGAATCCATGCTCGATGGGTCAGATGCAGTGGCAGACTGGCCCATACTCAATGCACTGGTCAATACCGCTGGAGGGGCTTCATGGGTCTCGCTCCATCATGGAGGAGGTGTAGGCATGGGCTATAGTATCCATGCAGGCATGGTGATCGTGGCAGATGGAACAGATGCGGCTGCTGCAAGGCTTTCCCGTGTACTGAGAAATGATCCGGGCATGGGCGTGATCAGGCATGCCGATGCGGGCTACGAAGTGGCCAGAGAGACCGCTGAGAAGTTTGGGCTAGGACTGTAGTAGCAGGTTGCAGGTTGCAGGTTACAGGTTGCAGGTTTTTCTGCAACCTGTAACCTGCAACCTGCAACCTGTAATGGTAACTCGAACTAAAACCTTGCCGCGGTTACTCCCTGGTCCCAGAGCCTTGCATAAAGTCCGCCCGCTGCAAGCAGTTGGTCATGGGTTCCTTTTTCTACCATTCTGCCATCATTGATCACGAAGATCTTATCTGAATCAACAATGGTATTCAACCGGTGTGTGATGGTGATCACCGTTCTGCCCTGCATGAATTCTTCCAGTATCCTGGTTACTACCTGCTCGGATTCCTGGTCCAGTGATGCTGTGGGTTCGTCAAGGATCAGTATGGGGCTGTTTCTTAATATGGCCCTTGCAAGACCTATACGTTGACGTTGGCCGTTGGATAGGGTGAGTCCACGTTCTCCCACCATAGTATTGTAACCTTTAGGCAGCAGCTGGATAAAATCATCGGCCTGGGCTCTCACCGCTGCATTTCTTATCTCCTCTTCGCTGGCCTCCAGGTTCCCGTAAGCAATATTGTCCCTGATGGTGCCGTAGAAAAGCATGGTATCCTGCAGTACATAGCCTATCTGGCTTCTAAGTCCGCTGAGG